>CALJLC010000245.1 GCA_937982605.1 uncultured Gemmatimonadales bacterium
GCCTCGCCGTACGGGGCCGACCGGCGGCCGCACTCGCGCAGCCGGGCCAGCTCGGCGTCGGTCTGCGGCTCGTTCACCCACCGCGCCCAGCCCCGCGGCCTCGGCACCGGCCCCTCGTCCAAAGACACGCCGGCCTCCGGGTGCAGGCTCGACCACGGCCACAATTCGGCCCGCCCGACCAGCCCGGCCCGCTGGGAGGTTGGGGGTCTTGACGCCCCCCTGCCGCGAGGCTCCGGCGTGAGCACGCTCCGATCGCTGCTCGTCGTCGCCTGCGTCGGCGCGTCTCTCGGGTCGCCGGTGGGCGCGCAGGAGATCCGCGGCCGGGTGACGGACGCGAACAACGGTGCGCCCGTCGCGCTCGCCGGCGTCTACGTGCTCGACGCCGAGCGCGACGTCGTCGCGGCGGCGGCGGCGGATACCGCCGGGTTCTACGCGATCGTCGCCCCGGGCGCGGGAGAGTACTACCTGGCCGTCCAGCGCGTCGGCTACTTCGAGAACGAGACGCCGCTCTTCGAGGTCGGCTCCGACGGCCTCTACGGCGTCGACTTCGAGCTGCGGCCGGAGCCGATCCGGCTCGACCCGCTCCGGGTGACGGTCCGCAACGAGGAGCTCGTCGACTACCTGACGCTCGAGCTCGGCGTCAATCCCTACTCCGTCTCCGGCTTCCGCGCGTACCAGGGGGAGATCCTGGCGCGCGCCAAGCTGAAGGCCCACGACAACACGGACCTCCTCCGCGAGCTCTACATCCCGGTGGAGCACGGAATCGACGGCGTCTGCGTGGGCTCGCTCGGGATGGGGCTGCCCGAGCGCGGCGTCGGGAGCGCCGGCGGCGCCCGCCTGTGCGGCCGGCTCTGGGTCGACGACGTCCCGTGCCCGGCCGAGCACATCGAGGCAATCGACATTGAGCGCATCACGGTGGTGGTCGTGCTGGGCGGGGCGGTGCGACTTTACACGCGAGGCTTCGACTGGACCTTCAGACCGGCGGGCCGCACCCGGGTCTGCTGAGACGAGATGACACGCTCCACCTGTCCGCTGCCGCGCCCCCGCGCGGCTCTGCCCGCACTCTTCGCGTGCCTGGCCGTCGCGCTGCCGTCCGGCGCCGCCGCCCAGCGCCTCGACATCCTGCTCACCAACGACGACGGCTTCCGGGCACCGGGCCTCGTGGCGCTCCGCGACGCGCTCTTGGCGGCCGGGCACGACGTCACGGTCGTGGCGCCGCTCGACGATCGGAGCGGCTCGGGAGCGGCGGTGACGACCACCGGGACGATCGACTACTACGCGCAGGAGGAGGGGGTCTGGGCCGTCGACGGCACGCCGTCGGACGCGGTCACGCTGGCGCTCGTCCACGTCATGCGCGGCGATCCGCCGGATCTCGTGATCGCCGGGACGGACCTCGGTCAGAACGTCGGCGCGAGCATCGCGCACTCCGGTGTCGTCGGCGCCGCCACCACGGCGGCTCGGGCGGGCATCCCCGCGATCGCGGTCTCCGTGGCCGTCGACGTCTCCGAGCGCGAAGGTCCGTCGCCCTTCGCGTCCACCACCGCGGCGTTCGGGCCGGCGTCGGCGTTCGTGGTCGAGGTCGTACGTCAGCTCGCCGAGACGGGGGGCGCGGGACTGCTTCCTCCGCGCGCGGTCCTCAACGTGAACTGGCCGGCGATCGGAAGCGGGACGCCGGTCGGCGTTCGCTTCGCCACCGTCTCGACGCTGCGCGGCTTCCGACAGCTCTTCACGGTCTCGGGGGACACCGGGCCGGCGCGGGTCGAGCTCGTGCCGGCCAACGTCGATCGGGCCGAGGACGGCTCCAACCTGGCGATGCTGGCGGAGGGCTTCGTCACCGTGAGCGTGCTCGACGGGGACGTGGACGCCGGCTCCGGGAGCTGGGAGCCGCTCCGTCGACGCCTCGTGATCGAGCGGTAGGCCCGGCGGTGGCGGGTGGCCTGCCCCTTCTGGTGACCGATCGGCTCACGCTCCGCGAGATCACCGAGGACGACTTCGACGCGATCCACGCGTACGGCTCCGACCTCGAGGTGGTGCAGTACGTGCCGTGGGGGCCGAACACGGAGGAGGACACCCACGACTTCATCGCGCGCACCATGATCAAGGCAGCGGCCGAGCCTCGGCTGGAGTACGTCTTCGCCGTGGAGCGACGCGACGAAGACGGGCCGATGATCGGGACCGCAGGGCTCTACCTGCGCGCCGACGACCAGGATCAGGCGATGCTCGGGTACGCGTACGCCCGGGAGGCGTGGGGGTCGGGCATCGCCACGGAGGCCGCCCGCGCCATGGTCGAGATGGGCTTCGACGTGCTCGGGCTGCGCCGGATCTGGGCGGCGTGCGACCCCGACAACGCCGGCTCCCGTCGGGTGCTCGAGAAGGCGGGCTTCACGGTCGAGGGACTGCTCCGGGACGATTCGGTCATCCGCGGCGAGGTGAGGGATACGCTCGTGTGGGCTATACTCGAGCGCGAATGGCGGGACGCCGAATAGCCGGGCGGGCCGCACCCCCCATCGAATCGATCGAGAGGAGCCGATGACGCGCAGCCTCGAGTGGCGCTATCACCGCCCCGGGTGAACGAGCTGCAAACGGACGCAGGAGTTTCTTGCGAAGCACGGGATCGAGGACGGTGAGGTGCAGAGCGCCGGCCGGGATCCCATCGAAGGTGACGACGCGCTGAAGGCGCTCGAGGGCGTGCGCACGCTCCTCGTGGCGAAAGGTCGCAAGGTCGAGCGCTTCGACCTCGCCGACGATCGGCCGGGCGACGAGGAGCTGCTGTCCATGCTCCTCGGCCGCTCCGGTAAGCTCCGCGCGCCCGCCATGCGCACGGGTGACACCCTCGTCGTCGGCTTCAACCAGGACGTCCTGTCCGAAGCGCTGCTCTGAGCGGACGGGGTCGAACCCCGTCTCCGGTCGGCGCACATCGAGGCCCGGGGCGCGACACGCGCCCCGGGCCTCGGCTCTCGTCGGCTCCCGAAGGAGTCAGCCCTCGACGATGGTGGCCGATCAGCGGGAGACCGTGAGGTCCTCCACCACGATCGACGGGATGACGTGGTTGATGCGCACGCCATAGGTGCCGTCGGTGCGCCCGGCCATGCCGGTCTTCGGCGCGGTGAAGACGACCGTTCCGTTGACCACGAATTCGGTCTGCTCGGCCCCGACCCGGACCTCGAGTCGGTTCACGGACGTGCCGTCGTCGCCCGGCACCGCGATCGCCTCGTGCTGCGTACGGCCCTGCACGTCGTGGACCGTCTCGTTGTTGGCCCGGTGCTTCACGATGTACGTCCCGTTCTGCGCGATCAGGAAGTACATGTAGTTCTGGCGGTCGGTGTCGAGCGCGTTGGCGCCGTAGACCAGGCCGTAGTAGTTGGCGTGGCCGCTCGGCTCCTCCAGCCGGAACGTGGCCGAGAGCGTGTACTCGCCGGTCGCGGTGCTGCCGGGCTGCCAGATGACCGCGGCCGGTCCGGTGCGGACGCGGAAGTCGTCGCCCATGCGCTCGATCGTCACGTCGGGCACGTCGTCGGGGTCCGACGCGTTGGTGCTGCGGTCCACCCGCATCTGCATCTCCTGCGCGCCGACGGCGAAAGGCACGGCGAGGAGAAGCGCGAGGGCTGCCATCGAGATTCGACGGATCATGCTTCCTCCTTGAAGTGAAAGGGACGGCGAAGATACGCTGTCGCCTCGATACCGGCACGGAGGCCGCGAGGTTCGACGACAGGGGGAAGCGGAGTCATGGACAGGGCATCGGGCGGGGCGGTCAGGGTCGTCGAGTACCGGACCGAATGGGTCGCCGACTTCGAGGCCGAGCGCGACCGGCTCGCCGAGGTCTTCTCGGGCTCGGGCGCGGCGATCGAGCACATCGGCAGCACCGCCGTGCCCGGCCTGGCGGCCAAGCCGATCATCGACGTCCTGGTCGGCGTCGAGCGCCTCGAGGATGCGGAGGTTCGGATCGAGCCGCTCCGGGCGCTGGGCTACGAGTACGTCCCCGAGTACGAGCGGGAGATCCCGGATCGCCGGTACTTCCGCCGGCCGTCCCGTCGCCCGCGCACGCACCACCTGCACTGCGTCGAGCACGGGGGGCGCCTGTGGCGGAGGCACCTCGCCTTCCGCGACCGGCTCCGCGCCTCACCGGAGAAGGCGGCCGAGTACGGAGCCCTCAAGCGGTCGCTCGCGAGTGCGCATCCCGACGACCGCACCGCCTACCTGGAGGGAAAGGATCCCTTCATCCGGCGGATCCTCGGGGCCCTCGCGACCCTCCTGACGTGTCTGTTCCTCGTGCCGGCTCCCTCGGCGGCGCAGACGCTTCCAGAGCCGACCGTCTTCGGCGTGGTGGCCGGGTACGCGAGCACGGCCGGGCTCTGGAAGCCCGACGCCGACGACCGCACGGTGGGGGGCGCCGTCCTCGGCGGCTACGCCGACGCCCGCACACCGCTGCGGTGGCTCTCGATCCGGGTCGAGGTGCTCTGGTCCCAGCGGGGCAGCGACGTCGTCCTTCCGTCCACGGGCCCCCTCCCCCTGATGGGCGGCGTGCGCGCGGACTACCTGACGTTCTCCGTGCGACCCCGAGCCACCCGGGAGGTCGGCCCGGCGCGTCTCCACGTGGCGGCCGGCCCCGTCTTCGAGCAGCTCGTGAGGGAGCGGGTCGACGCCACGCTGGGCCCGACGCTGAACCGGGAGGTCGCCACCGTCTTCGGCGTGCTCGCCGGAGCGGGCGTGGGCACCACGCTCGGCGGCCGCTGGCGGGTCGAGCTCGAAGGGCGCGTATACGAAGGGCTCAGCGACGCCTTCTCCGGAGACTTCGTCTCCGCTCGCATGCGCTCGTTCGAGGCGGTGGCGCGGGTGGGGATCCCCCGGCCCCGACGCTGAAGCGCCCCCCTCCACCTTGCCGCGGGCAGCACGCTCCGGCATGGTGACGCCGGCCACCTGGATCAGAGGGCGCCGGTGCGGCGCGGGGAGGGGAGATGAGTCCGACACGCAGGGAGTTCGTCCGCACGGCGGGCGTCGTCGGGGCGGGGCTGGCGGTCGGCGCGGGCGCATGCGGCGGCAACGACGAGGCACCGGCGGCGTCCGGGTCGGGCAACCGGAGCGCGCCCGCGTCCAGGGACCTCCTGATCCTCGGCGGAACGGGGTTC
Source organism: uncultured Gemmatimonadales bacterium (assembly GCA_937982605.1). GTDB lineage: Bacteria > Gemmatimonadota > Gemmatimonadetes > Longimicrobiales > Gaopeijiaceae > UBA2589. Next base: position 5,127 of record CALJLC010000245.1, read on the forward strand.
ATCGGCCCCCACATGGTCCGCTACGCGGTCGAGCGGGGCCACAACGTCTCGATCTTCACCCGGGGACGGAGCGACGCCGATCTGCCGCCGGGCGTCGAGCAGCTCGTCGGCGATCGCAACGACGACCACACCGCGCTGGAGGGGCGAAGCTGGGACGTCGTCCTCGACAACAACGCGCAGGACTACCGGTGGGTACAGCGCAGCACCGAGCTGCTCCGCGACCACGCCGGGCAGTACGTCTTCGTTTCGTCGATCTCGGCGTACGCGCTCGAGGGTTTCGGCTGGGAGAACGCCGACCGCGTGATGACGGAGCCGCTCGTCGACGAGGACTGGCCCCGGATCGACCCGCCGGAAGGGTGGAGCGACGGAGACGACGCCCCCTACGGCCTCATGAAGACGCTCGGGGAGAACATCGTGCACGCCGCCTTTCCGGGCCGCGCGACGATCGTCCGCCCGGGCCTCATCGTCGGGCCGGGAGACGAGACCGAGCGCTTCACCTACTGGCCGGTGCGGCTGGACGAGGGGGGTGAGGTCCTCGCGCCGGGGAACCCCGAGCACGCGAACCAGGTCATCGACCAGCGCGACCTCACCGAGTGGATCGTCCGGCTCGCGGAGAACGGGACGACCGGCGACTTCAATGCGACCGGCCCCGGAACGCGCCTGTCCATGGGCTCGATGCTCGAGCAGATCGGCTCCGCGGTCGACGCGCCGCACGAGCTCACGTGGGTGCCGGAGTCGTTCCTCCAGGCGCAGGGCGTGCAGCCGTGGACCGATCTGCCCGCGTGGATTCCGGGAGATCCGCTCATGTTCGTCGACGTCTCCGACGCCGTGGCCGCCGGCCTGACGTACCGGCCGCTGTCCGTGACCACGCGCGACCTGCTCGCGTGGGAGGCGACGCGGCCGGCCGAGCGCCGCGCCAACCGGCCGTGGACCGACGGAGAGCGTCGCTTCGGCATGAGCCGGGCGCGGGAGCGCGAGGTCCTGGAGGCGTGGCACGCCGCGCGGCCGTGACGCCGCGGGCCGCCAACGAAGGCCTCGGCCGCGGTGTCCCTGAGCCGGAGTTCCCCTCTCCTCCCGGAGGCGCGTGGTGCTGAGATCACTGCTCGGATGGGCCGTCGACTTCCACGACGACCGCGAGCCCCGAGGCATGCTGCAGGCCGCGGCCTACGGCTTCTTCATCATGCTCTCGTACTACATCCTGCGGGCGGTACGAGACGAGATCGCCGCCGCGGACCGGGGGAATCTCCAGATCCTGTGGACGGTCGTCTTCTTCGTGATGATCGTCGCGGTGCAGGCGTACTCGTGGATCGCGTCGAGGTACCCTCGGGGCGTCTTCGTCCCGCTGGCCAACCGGTTCTTCATCGCGTGCCTGATCGGATTCTGGGCGGCGCTGCAGTTCCTGCCCCAGTCGACCTTCGTGTGGATCGACCGGGTGTTCTACGTCTGGACCAGCGTCTTCGCGCTCTTCGTGGTCACGGTCTTCTGGGGGCTGGTGGCGGACTGCTTCACCAACGACCAGGGCAAGCGGCTCTTCGGCTTCATCGCCATCGGGGCGTCGCTCGGAGGAATCGTCGGATCCGGCGTCACCGCCCTGCTGGCCGAGCAGGTGGCCGTCTTCACGCTCCTGATCATCTCGTGCGTGCCGCTGGAGATCGCCTCGTGGTGCGCGGTGGCGCTGCATCGCGGCTTCGCGACGGGCGACGTGCACGAGGCCGGCGAGTCGGACAAGCCGCTGGCCGGCGACGCGCTCTCCGGGATGCGCGCGGTCTTCCAGTCTCCGTACCTGCTCGGGATCGCCGGCTTCATCGCGCTGATGACCTTCGCTTCGACGATCCTCTACTTCGCGCAGTCCGACCTGGTCTACGAGGCGATGACCGACCGCGGGGAGCGCCGGGCCTTCCTGGCACGCATCGACCTGGTCGTGAACGTGCTCACGATCCTGTTCGAGCTCTACCTGACCGCGCGCATCATCAAGTGGTTCGGCGTGGCGGTGACGCTGGCGATCGTGCCGGTGGCGGTGGCGGGCGGCTTCGTCGCCCTCGGGCTCTGGCCGACGCTGTGGACGCTCGTGGTGGTCCAGGTCGTCTACCGGGCCGGGCGATACGGACTCAGCAAGCCCGCGCGGGAGGTCCTGTTCACCGTCGTCTCCCGGGAGGAGAAGTACAAGTCGAAGGCGTTCATCGACGCGGCGGTCTACCGGGGCGGAGACCTCGTGAGCGGCTGGATCTACGCGGGGCTCGCCTTCCTCGGTCTCACGGTCGGACCCATCGCCCTCGTCGCCGCGCCCGCCGCCGCCTTGTGGGCGGTGATCGCCCTGCGGATCGGAAAGTCCGGAGAGGAGCGTGCCGCCGCGCTGCCCGCGACTCCCGCGGAACCGGCCGGGGCCGTGTGACCCTCCGGTCGGCGGCGCCCCCCGCGGCCGCGTCGTGCTGATCCGCCGGGAGACGCTTCGTGGGGTCGTCGCAGGCCGTGTGACCCGCCAGTTCCGGCGGTGGAAACGACCCACGGTCAAGGAAGGGGGCACGTTGATGACCGCGGTGGGCCGGCTCGCGATCGGGCGCGTCGAAGAGGTCGCGCCCGGGGAGCTCACGACCGCAGACGCCACCGCGGCCGGCTACCCGGACCTCCGGGCGCTGACCGAGGCGCTCGGCCCGGAGCGCCCGGGGACCCGGCTCTATCGGATCGACATCGGGTTCTCCGGGCCTGATCCGAGGGTCGCGCTCCGGAGCGAGATCCCGAACGCCGCGGAGGTCACGGAGATCGTCGCGAAGCTCGAAGGGTGGGACGCGCGCGCGGCCTCCGGACCGTGGACCCGCGCCGCTCTCCGTCTGATCGCGGAGCGACCCGCCACGCTCGCGGCGGAGCTCGCAGAAGCCGCCGGCCTCGAGCGGTCGCGCTTCAAGCGCAACGTCCGCAAGCTCAAGAGCCTCGGGCTCACGGAGAGCCTCGAGCGCGGCTACCGCCTGAGTCCCCGCGGCCGGGCCGTGCTCGACGCTCTCCCCGACTGACGGCTCGCGGCCGGTCTCGCGCCGCGCAGGTACCGGCGGCACATTCCCGGGCCCGCTTCCGGAGGAGGAGAGCATGATCCGAAGCCCCGTTCGCCGCCGCCCGCGCTTCGCCCGCCTCGCAGTCCCTGCCTGCTGCGTGACCGGCGCTCTGCTCGGGACCGCCCCCCTCGCCGCCCAGGATCTCGACGCGCCGCGTCCCATCGCCGGGTCCAACACGGTCTTCATCGAGGAGATGACCTGGATGGAGGTCCGCGACGCTCTCGCGGACGGGATGACCACCGCCATCGTCGGCACCGGCGGGGTGGAGCAGAACGGGCCCTACGTGGCCTCGGGCAAGCACAACTTCGTGCTGAGCGCCACGACCGAGGCGATCGCGCGCGAGCTCGGCAACGCGCTGGTGGCGCCGATCGTGAAGTTCGTCCCTGAGGGCAGCATCGACCCCCCGAGCGGCCACATGCGGTACCACGCCACGATCAGCGTCCGGCAGGAGACGTTCGAGGCGCTTCTCACCGACATCGTCGCCTCTCTGGCGGCGCACGGCTTCACCGACATCGTCCTCATCGGGGACAGCGGCGGGAACACCCGCGGGATGCAGAACGTGGCGGACCGGCTCAACGTCGAGTGGGCGGACCGGCCGGCGCGGGTCCATCACATCGGCGAGTACTACACCGAAGACATCTACTCCTGCGACTTCCTGAAGGCTGAGCTCGGCATCTTCCAGCAGCCCGACGAATGCGTCGCTACGCGGAACGAGTACCACGACGACTACCACTATTCGTCGATCATCGCGACGACCGATCCCGAGCGGATCCGGGCCCGGCAGCGCATGGAAGCCGGCCTCTTCAGCATCAACGGCGTCTCCCTCGAGCCGCTCGAGCAGACGGTCGAGAACGGGCGCCGGCTGGTCGAATACCGTGCCGAGATCACCGCGCGTGCCATCCGGGCGGCGATCGCCGGGAGACGGGGAGCGGACGGGCCGTCGGAGTCGGATCCGCCGCGCGGGCCCCTGCGGTGAAGCGCGTCGACGCGACGACCCGCCCGCACGGACCGGCCGATCCGGCCAACTTCGTGCTGCCGGCGCACATGCAGCGCCTCCTCGGTCGAGACGACGGCGAAGCGGTCCGCCTCTACCGAGTCGGATTCGAGACGGGCGCGCGCACCCACTGGCACACGCACGACGACATCCAGCTCCTCTTCGGGCTCTCGGGCCGATGCGTCGTCGTGAATCGTGCGGGCGAGCGGCTGGCCCTGGAGCCCGGAGACGTGGTGGTGATCGAAGCGGGCGAGGAGCACTGGCACGGGGCGGCCGAGGGTGGCCCCGGGGAGCACCTCGCCATCAACCTCGGCGGGCACACCGATTGGCTCGACTCCACGGAGGACGCCGACGCACGCATCGACTGAGGCCAGGCTCCCGCCCGACCGCGGCGGAGGGGGCGCTCCCCGACGCTCAGTCGGTCCCGTCGGGGTCCCCGAAGAGCTCCGTCGAGAGGTAGCGGCTCGCCGAGTCCGGCGCGATGCACGCCACCCGGTGCCCCGGCCCCATCTGCCGAGCCAGCTCGACCGCGACCTGGACGATCGCGCCGCTGCTCATCCCGACGAACAGGCCCTCCTCCCGGGCCAGACGCCGCGCCATCGGGAAGGCCTCCTCCTCCCACGCCTTCTGCACGCGGTCGATCACCGACCGGTCCAGGTTGGGCGGTATGAAGCCCGGCCCCATCCCCTGGAACCGGTGGGTGCCCCGCTCCTCCCCCGAGAGCACGGCGCTCCGCCCCGGCTCGACGGCGATCACGACCACCCCGGGCGACTGCTCCTTGAGAAAGCGACCCACGCCCGAGATCGTCCCGCCGGTGCCGCTGCCGTAGACGAAGGCGTCGATCCGACCCTTCATCTGGCGCCACAGCTCGGGTCCGGTGTTCTCGTAATGCGTCCGGGGGTTGGCCGGGTTGTCGAACTGGTTGGGGAGGAAAGCGCCCGTCTCGTCGCGGATCCGCTCGGCCTCCGCGATCGCCGCCAGCATCCGCGTCTCGGGGTCGGTGAGGACGAGCTCGGCGCCGTAGGCGCGCAGGGTGCGCTTGCGCTCCAGGCTCATGGTGGAGGGAAGACAGAGCTTGAGCGGGTAGCCACGCGCGGCGGCCACCTGCGCCAGCCCGATCCCGGTGTTGCCCGACGTCGGCTCCACGATCGTCTGGCCGGGGCGCAGCGCGCCCCGTTCCTCGGCGTCGACGATCATGGCGAGCGCGGTGCGGTCCTTGATGGAGCCGGCGGGGTTCATCCCCTCCAGCTTCACCCAGACCTCGGCGGCGTCGCCGCCGACGACGCGCTCGAGCTTCACGATCGGCGTGCAGCCGATCAGGCTGTCGATCATCCCGGCACTCCCCAGGAGCCCGGTGGCGGACGACCGGCGCTCTCATCTCCAAGACGCCGGCACCGTCCGAAGGTTCCCGACGCGCCCGCGCCCGGTTGCCCGGTCCGTCCCCGCCGTGCGAAGCTCACCCCGGCCGGCACCTTCCGGCACCTGGAACCCGCACGGGGCAGAATCATGAACGACGAAGTACGGAGACTCGAGCGGCGGATCGCGCGCCTCGAGCGAATGAACCGAATCGTGCTGGCGGGGTGCGGCCTCGTGACGGACGGGGTGCTGGCGGCCGCCGCCGCGCCCGACCAGGTCGTCGACGAGATCCGGGCGCACCGGATCCGGATCGTCGACGCCGACGAGCGGGTGCGGATCGACCTCCGGCACGACGACGAGGAGACGGGGATGTTCATCCTCGACGACGTCGGGGACACCCGGCTCGGTGCCGCGCAGTTCGCCCACGGCGGCGGTGGGTACGCCCTCCACGGACCCGGCGGGCGTGGCGCCGCCGTCCTCTATCTGCGTGGCGCGGGCTCGCTCACGATGTACGAGGACGACGGGACCGTCTCTGCCCGCTTCCCGGAGCGGACGCCGCAGCCCGGAGGTGCGCGATGATGCGCCGGGGGTCCCGCAACCCGGC
>CALJLC010000246.1 GCA_937982605.1 uncultured Gemmatimonadales bacterium
GACTGTGACGTTCAGGTACGCGGGCAGCAAGGTGAAGGGGATACCACGCACCGCCACGACCCTGAAGGACCGCTCGAGCCTGCGGACGAGTCGCCGGTAGTTGAAGCCGCGGTGGTCGAGCCGGTCGATCCGGTCGGTCCGGCCGAAGGTGGCGTTGAAGATGTCCGACCAGGTGAACTGCGAGCCTCCGAGGACGAGCTTCTTGAGCGTCTGCTTCACGAAGCAGATCGGGCCGATCTCGTTCGGGACCGTGATCAGCGCGAAGTCCTCGGTGACCTCCGCCAGACGGTCGATGTAGCCGTCGAGAATCTCCTCGGGGACGTGCTCGAACGTCTCCATCGAGATGCCGACGTCGAAGGTCTCGTCGTGCGGCATGTCGTCCGCGGTGACGCAGAGACCGAAGTCGACGCCCTCGACTCCGGCCCAGCGCGAGGCGGCGATGTCGAGCCCTCCCTCGTGGTTGGCGTCGAGGCCCAGGTAGCGGAGGGGGCGGGGCTGGAGGTAGTCGAAGGTCTTCCCGTCGAAGCAGCCGATCTCGATGACCTTGCCGGGCTTGGCGCGTCGGGCCGCGTACTGGCTCCCGACCCACCGGAACCGGCTCTTGTGGACCCAGCCCCGGAAGCCCGGTCCGAAGAGCCGCTCGTTGTACGACCTCGTGTCCTCGGCCCAGGGATTGGCGAGGTCGGGATTCTGCTCGGTCACGTGGAGTCTCGATGGGGGAGGTGGGCGGCGGGGCGGTCGAGCGGGAAGTCGCCTGCCCGAGGGAACATGGTAAGCGGTTTCGACGGCAGCGGGCCACAAGGCCGTCGTGGGCGGGACGGAGGGGTCGTCACCGCAACGCGCGGATGGGGATTCGGAGCTGGACCTCTTCCCACGAGAGGAGGAGCGTCGTCGAGCCCGCTGCGCCGGGCTCGGCCTCGATCGAGAGCTGCTCGACGTGATCGACCCGTGTCGATTCGACGGCCCGCCGACCGACCTCGGCCCGGGCCACCGCTTCGGTATAGGCGTTCGGAAAGAGCCGGCCGCGGCGACCGCGCTCCTCTCGCGTCCGCCCCGACTGACGGGTCGAGCCGTTCACGACGAGGACCCAGTCGGTCTCTCCCGGCACGGAATAGAGCGCGTACCGCCCACGCGGCAGAGGGAGGCCGGCGACGTCCGCGGCGAACGGCAGATGCAACGTGGTCGGCTCGTTCGCTCCCGTTCGCCACAGCTGGCCGTACGGGACGAGCTCGCCGAAGATCCGTCGGCCGCGGACGGACGGGCGCCCGTAGCAGAGCAGCGCCGGCCGACCGTCGACCGTGACGCGCCGCACGTCGTGGGGGCTCTCCCGACTGTCGTTGTCGACGTCGTGCGGGCATGCGAGCGGCACGCCCAGGAGGCGATGGCGCAGTCGCTCGGCGGTCAGGGCCGCACGAAAGCGGAGAGACACCGTGGTGGACCGTCCTAGCGGACCCGAATCGGGATCCGCACCCGGGTCGTCTCCCAGTCGACGAGGAGGTCCACGCCGTCCGCCGTGGGCTCGGAGAAGCGGGCCACGAGCTGCTCCACATGGGGGATGGTATCGACCGGTATCGGGCGCCGACCGAGCTCTCCGGCGCGTACCTCGGCGGTGTACGCGTTCGGGAAGAACGTCCCTTCGGCGCCGTACGCGTCCACGGTCAGCCCCCACTGGCCCGTCGTCGAGTTGACGACGACCTGCCACTGCTCGAGGCTCGGCACGGTGTAGAGGGAGACCGCGCCTTCTCGGACGGGGATGCCGGCGATCTCGGCGTCCCCGGAGAGGTGCAGGACCGTGGCTTCGTTCGCTCCGGTGCGCCACAGGGTGTCGAAGGGGACGAGCTCGCCGAAGACGACCCGCCCGCGCGCCGAGGGTCTGGAATAGCACAGCTTCAGCTCCACGGAGTCGACTCGCACCGAGACGGAGTCGAAGGGGCTGGGTCGCTGGGCCACGCCCTCGGGGGTGCCGTCGTACTGACACGTCATCGGGGGCGGGGCGGACGAGCACGCAAGGGCTCCGGCCACCAGCGCCACCGCGATCGGCGCCGGGCGACGGCGGTTGAACGGTCCGTTCATGGGTCTTGCTCCTTCCCGGCTCGACTCGATGCCCGCCGTCACCGGGTCGTGGGTTTCATCCTGCTCCGGCGCCCCGTTCGGGGAAGAGCGCCGAGATCACGGAGGACGGGACGAGACGCTTCACGACGCTCCGAACCCCGGCCGGCAGGAGCATCGCGGCGCTCTCGGCCGCCGCGGTGAGGCGCCCCCGCGCGCCGGAGTGGTCGAACCGGCGATCGAAGCCGAGGTCGTCCGCCCCGATATCCGTGCCGCACAGCTCGGAGATGGCGCGGGCGATCCGCGCCGCGTCGTCGGCGACCTCCTCGTACACGATGACCTCGTGGGGGATGCCGTACCGGCGGATGGCCTCGCGCGCCGCGGCCATGTGGTCTTCGACGCGTGCGAAGACGTCCGCCCTGGCCTCGTCCGAAGCCTCTCGCCAGCCGAGCCGGAGGAAGCTGCGGTAGATCGCCTCGGGGTCCCGGCTCGTGAGCACCACGCACGTCTGTTCGGGATCGAGCAGCTTCCACCAGTAGCCGAGCGTGTAGCAGAGACGGGGGTCCTTCCAGATCCAGGGCCGATTGCGCTGGAACCGCTCGACGAAGTCGGCGTGACCGGCCACGGGCTCCAGTCCGTGGATCCGCTCCTGCGCCGCGGCCTCGATCGGATCGAAGAGCCAGGTGTTGTGGCCCGCGTAGCCGGCCGCGCGGAAGACCTCGACGTTGCGCTCGATGAGTCCCTCGGCCTCCCAGTAGCCGTCGGGATTGCCCGGGTCACCCGGGCGAAGGTCGACGTCGGGCTCGTCGGTGACGAAGTATCCGGCGCGTGCGAAGATGCCGGCGGTCATGCTGGTGCCGGACCGGGGCATGCCGACGACGAGGACGTTCTTGGCCATGGGGCTGAGTGCGCTCCAGCGGCGGTCTAGAGGGGGTCGAGGAGGTCGGACCGGACGACCGCGATCGCGGCCTGGCGGTCCCGCCGCCTGGAGAATGTATGGTCCGCGTCCGGCACGATCGCCACTGAAAGCGCACCGGATCGCTGGTGCCGACGCACCGTGGCGCCGGCGCCGCGCATCAGCACGTCGTGCCCCGGGTCGGTGCTCGAGAACACGAACGTGACGTGTCGCCCGAGATCGCGGAGGGCGACGAGGTCCCGCTCGAGCTGGGAGGGGGGGACGATGCGAAGCGTCCGGGCCGCGGATCGTCCGACCGCCCGCGCCGACTGTGCGATCCAGCGGGCGACGAAGCTCACGACGTTCCGCAGGTTCGACCGGCCGGCCAGGAGGCGCCGCCATCGATCCAGGCTGAAGATCGCCTCCCGGTAGAAGATCGCGTCCTGGGTGGTTCGGTAGCTCGCCGGTGTCCGGAGCGACATCCCGTCGAGGTATCGGAACGTGAGCGGGTTGATGCTGATCACCCGATCGATCGGGGCCCGCGGGAGCTCGTGGCCGGCGTGGAACGCCGTGTGCGCGCCCGCGCACAACCCGGCTACCGAGAAGCGCTCGAACTCGCCCCGCAGGCCCTCGATGACGTGAGCCACGTCCGCGGTGGCCGTCTTCGGGTAGGGGTGGTTCTCGTCCGGTGGGTGGCCGATGCGGCTGTCGCCGAGGTTGCGGAGGTCGAAGCGGAAGCTCGCCACGCCGTGCCCGGCCAGGTCCCGCGCCAGCTCCACGTACAGCCGGTTCGGACCGACATGATGGGGAGAGCCGGCGTTGGGGAGCAGGAGGAGGCTCCGCGGCGCGCCGGCCTCCGGACGGCAGAGGACGCCGAAGAGCGTGGTGCCGTCCTCCGCCGACACCGTCCGGACCTCCTCGGAGCAGCCGGCCGGAGCCGCGTCGTCCGAGGGCATCGCCGTCGACACCGACACCGCGCGGGCGCGAAGCACACCCACGTCGACGGCTCGGGAGGGCGGCTCGAGCAGCGCCGAGAGATAGGCCACGATACCGTCGACCGTGGGCTCCGGGAGCTTCGTGAAGTGGGGCTCCGCCATCATGTCCATGTAGTCGGACTGCTCGAGCACTTCGACCGGACAAGACGCCGAGAGGCGGTCCACGAGACGCGCCGCGCCGGGCTGGTCCGTCCGGTCGACGACGAGGGCGGAATCGACCGCGGGTACGGCCCCCTTGATCAGGTCGAGGCCGGAGAGACCCGCTGCGGTCTCCTCGGAGAGGCGGAATCCGCCGCCCTCGTGGTAGCCGGTGGCCTCCGACGCGGGGTCGCCGTCTCCGCCCATGAGGTCGAGCGCCCGCATCTCCCGCACGAACGCCCGGCCACGCACCACCGGCGCCCAGGCGACGAGAGCTCGCGCGGGGAGATCGGCGGCGGCGACCCCTGCCAGGAGCGCGCCGAGCCGCAGGCCGACGAGCGCGCCGGGCCCGCCCGTCAGCGCCGCCACGAGGGCGCGCGCGTCCGCGATCGATCGGACCCATGCGTCGACCAGCCCGGGCACCGACTCGTCCCCGCTCGAATCCCCGGTCCCGGGATAGTCGAAGCGAAGCGTCGCGAAGCCGGAGGCGGCGAGCGAATCCGCGAGGTGGACGAGCGTCCGGTGCGCGTGGACCTGCTCGAAGCCGAACGGCGGGCAGAGGACGACCCCGTCGGGACGAACCACCCGGTCACGGGGCAGATGCAGCCACGCGAAGAGCGGCCGTCCTCCGGACTCGAACCAGAAGGCGTGTCGCTCCGCGGAATCCCCGCGTATCACGACACCCGGATCGTCGGCGACGGGGCCTCCGGTGGGCTCGACCATCGTGTCGATCACGATTCGGCCGCGAGCCGCGAGCCTTCGGGAGCGTTCTCCGCTTCGACGTACCCTCGGGGAGACCCCGTCGCGTCCGTGGCGGAGCCGCTCGTGAAGCCCGATTCCTCCCCGGGCGCCAGATCGAAGTAGCCGACGTCCGGCACCCGTCCCCGGAGATCCAGGCGGACGCCCGCGGCGAGCGCGTCGGTCCGCACGGTGCCGCCTCCGTCGGGACCGATCGTGCCCGACAGCCCGGCCGGCGGGAGCGCGTCCGGCGGCACGATCCAGTGGAATCCCGTGACGGCCGGGGCGCCGTCCGCCTCGAAGCGGGCCTGGATCGCGGCATGCGCCCTCGGGCCGAAGCGATAGGCGTACGTGGGGTCGGCGAAGCGGCCGATCATCGCCTCGACGTGCGCGGACGCCGCTCCGCGGGCGGGGACGGTGATCGATTCCGTCGCTTCGGCCAGAAGGGCGGAGCCCGCGCTGAAGATCCGCACCGTGAGGCTCCCCGCCACCGCCTCCCCGGCTTCGTTGTGGACGTCCACGCGAGCACCGTCGAGGCCCCGATCCAGCACGAACACCGTCAGCGGCGCCCACGCCCGCCGGAGGTAGTGCCAGACCGGCTTGGGAAGCCCTTCGCTGTCCAGGATTCCCCACCCCGCTCCGGGCCGCAGGTCGTTCATGAACCAGACGAGCCCGCCGCCGCACCCGCTCTCCGGGGCGCGCCACTCGGCGAAGACGTGGGCCATGACGCGGCCCGTCACCACGCGGGAGAGGCGGAGGTAGCGGGCGGGATCTTCGCTCCGCAGCGTGACCGCGTCGACGCCGTAGAGCGCCTCCAGGTAGTGGTCCCGGATGTCCTCGAAATCCCAGCCGGCGGCGGAGTCGCGCGGAACACCGCGCTTCCACTCCGGGTGGTGCGGCGTGCCGGCGGCGTGGGAGCCGAGCGCCCGGAGGTTGTCGGGCTCGGGCACGTTCGAGAAGCCGAGGCACTCCGGCGTGAAGCGGACGCCGGCCAGCCGCACGTCCTCCAGAGGCCGCTTGTACGCCCCCACCCCGTAGTAGTGCGCCAGCCCGGTGCCGACGTGGAAGGGCAGCACGCCCCCGGTCGGCGTCGAAGGCCAGTAGGGGGTTCCCGGGGCGTGACGCTCGACGAGCTCGGGCATCGTCCGGTCGAAGAGGGCGCTGGCCCACGTCTCCGGCGTGGCGCCGAACATCGCCGCCTGCTGCTGGACCTCGCTGCCGCCGCAGAAGGCCGCGACCGAGGGGTGCCGGGCGAGCCGTCCGAGCTGCTGATCGACCTCCGACTCGGCGGCGGCCATGAAGCCCTCGTCGTCGGCCGGGTAGTCCATGTTGGCGAACATGAAGTCCTGCCACACCAGGAGGCCCAGACGGTCGCACTCGACGTAGAAGTCGTCCTCCTCGTACACCATCGTGCCGCCCACGCGGATCATGTTGGCGTTGGCCTCGGCCATCCTGGCCAGCCGCGCGCGCATGGCGTCGCGGTCCCCGCGGAGGGAGACGATGTCGTTCGTCGTCCAGCACGCACCCCGGCAGAAGACCGGGACGCCGTTGACCACGAAGCGGATCGAGCCGTCCGCGTCGTCGACCTCGATGGAGCGGAATCCGACGGATCCGCACGCCACCGTGTGACGGTCCCCGCCTCCGGTCAGCTCGAGCGTCGCCTCGTGGAGGTACGGCTCGCCGTGCGTCGCCGGCCACCAGAGCGTGGCGTCGGGGACGCGGAGCTCACCGGAGAGGCGCCAGCCTTCACCGGAGGCCTCCACGTCGAGCTCGGCTTCCCGTTCCCCGACGCGGAGGCGAGCCGAGTCGATTCCGCCGGGCCCGGACGGTGAGCCCTCGGCCGACCACGAACCCGCGGCCTCGACGGTGACGACTCCGTCCCCGCCCTCGAGGCGTGGCCGGATCGTCAGCGTCCGCACGTCCGGCCCGCCCGTCTCGAGCCGGACACCGCGCCACGGCCCGACCGGCCGGATCGCCGGCGTCCATCCCGGAATGCGGCCCAACAGCGTGGTACGGAACCAGCGGAGCTGCTGGTGATCGACGAGATTCGTCTTCCAGCGCGGTCGCGGTCGTCGCTCGGCCAGGGCGTGGTTCAGGGAGCGGAAGGCGATAGCGAGGTCGTTGCGCTCGTCGAGCAGGTCGGAGACGTCCACGACGTGCTCGGCGAACATGTTCTCCGTCGTGAGCACCTGCTCGCCGTTGAGCCAGACCTCGGCCAGCGTGGCCAGGCCGTCGAGGCGGAGAATGGCGCGCCCGGCGGCTTCGGCTTCGAAGTCACAGCGGTACCACCAGTCCAGCGCGTCGTAGTCCGGATGGCCGTCCAGGCCGTCGGGCCCCGCCGCCATGGCCACGGTCCCCGGCACCACGGCGGGGGCCCAGGCGCAGGAAAGCTCGTCGAGCGCGGCCGGGTCGGCCGCGGCCCCGGGCGGAGTGGAGCACAGCGCCCATCCCTCGACGAGGGGGCGCGAGCGGACCGAGGAGATCGAGCCGGCCGGGAGGCCGGTGCCTTCCCGCCGCGCCCGATCGCTCAACCGTAGGCCTCCACGAGCGGCTCGAGGCCCTCGGTCCAGAGGGCACCCATGCGATCGAGGGGGTCCAGCGGGAGCTCACGCCGGCGCGCCATGGCGCGCGCGAGCTGGAACTGGAACGTCTTCGCCGTGGTCGAGATCCCGCCGAACGCCTCGATCGACGGCTCCAGCCCCCTCTCTCCTCCCGCGGCGAGCCACTTGAGATAGGTCTCGACGAGCTCGAAGCAGGCGCCGTACTGCCGCAGCGTGGCGAACGAGTACTGGTGGAACGTCTCGATCGGCTCCTCCATGAGCCACTCGAGGTCGGCCTCGAAGCGCGTCTTGAACTTCGTGAAGGGATTGGCGGGCGGGAGCAGCGCGAGGTGCTCGCGCAGGCACCCCAGCGATGCGTCGACGAGCGCGCGCCCATTCTCCGGACGTGGACGGTCGAGGATCTTCACGTACTCGATGTAGGGCGGGAGCATCCGCTCGTGCACGAGGCCGCCGAGCTGGTAGATGTCCTCGAAGTCCTGCCCGTCCAGGTGGTAGTAGCCCTGCCCGTGGAAGTAGCCCATGTGCCGGGCCTCGATGTCGATCTCGTTGACCGCCACGGTCGACTTCACGTGCTCGAGCTTGTACGCGGTCCCCTGCGTGTCCGGCAGGAAGTACGAGTCGAGCTCGACGAGCACCGGCCGTCCCAGCTCGACCTGCTGCTCCACGTGGTGGACGAGGCTCCGCCACGGGTTCAGCTCGTTGATGTCGAGCCCGAAGAGCTCGAGCAGGTCGGCGTGGGGGAACTTGAAGAAGGTCCACTGGTCACCCTCGAAGTCGATCCGGAGGGTGAAGGGAAGCGCCGCGATCGGCTCGAAGCCGAGACCGTGCAGGAGCTCCACGATCACGTCGACGTAGCAGTTGGTCTCGGCCCACTGCCGGCCTTCGCCGTGGATCGCGTGTCTCTCGTATGTGGCGGGGTCCAGCTCCCGGATGGGTCCGGTCATAGCTCGAGCACGCTCCTCACTTCGCTCGGCCAGCGGTCGGGATCCATCCCGTGGGTGCGGAAGAGCGCCAGCGCGATGCGCTCGAGCCCGAAGCCGACGCAGGAGGTGTGCGCCACCTCGCCGTCGGCGGACCGGATGTCGAAGGCCACCCCGAAGTGGTCGAGGTGGCAGTTGCTCGACGTGATCGCGGTCGGCTTCTCCTCGGAGGTGATCGGGCAGACGATCTCGTACTTGAGGTCCTGCTCGCGCTGGGTCGCCTTCATCATCCGGCCGCCCCGCCCGAAGAAGGGGTCGTTGGCGACCTCCTCGCGGACGTTCAGCCCCAGGCTGCGATGGATCTCGAGCGCCCGCCGGATCCACTCGTCGCGGTGCTCGACCGCCTGCTGCGGCGTGCCGAGGCGCACGTACTCCCGCTGGCGGAAGACCTGCATGCGGGCCGGATCGTCGGACGGCTCGTGCCGGAAGACGAAGGTCCGCAGATCGACGACGCGTCCGCCCTCGGGCAGCGTGCCGGTGGCGGTCGGGTAGAGGGGATAGCAGGCCGCCGGAACCATCACGACCTCGGTCGGCGTCAGCGAGCCCGTCCAGTCCTCCCCGGCGTGCATCGAGGTGACCATGCCGGCGTGCTCCGCTTCGGTGCCCGTGAAGGAGTGCACTGATCCGAGCAGCTGCGGCATCGTCTCGATGTGGTCCGTGCCCTCGTACGTCCGGCGGCTGAGGATCGGCGGGAAGCGCATCACCTCGGCGTTCTGGTCCGCCCCGCGCCGGGTGACCACCCGCTCGAAGTGCTCGATCACGCCCTCGAAGGTGCCGCTCCGACCGTACAGCCCCCGCACCCCGGAAGGGATGAGGTGCCCCGCCTCGATCAGCTCGGCCAGGTACGCGGCCCGGGCCTTCTCGAGCTGTCCATCGCTTTCGGCCATCGGGTCAGCCCTGCCGGTACGCGACCTGCATCGTGGCGTTGTGACCCCGGATGCGGTCGTTGTTCACCATGAGCGACGCACCGTAGGCGTCGCGGAGGTGGCGACTGAGGCTGCTGTCCGAGTCGTTCTTGTAGCCGGAGATGCCCACGATGAGGAGCGCCTGTCCGACGATGTCGACCACGAGCTCGGAGCAGGTGATCTTCACGTTGTTGACGCGGACGCTGAACCCGAAGTTGCTGAACGCCTCCGGGTCCCCCGCGTCGAGCATGCGCTGGTATTCGGCCATCGTTTCGTAGAGGCCGCTCCGCATCCCGAAGAGGACCTCGTCGACCTCCGCCAGGCGCAGCGCCGACACCGGCTGCACGTCCGGGCTGGCGAGCATCTTCTTGCGCACCGACTTGCGGGCCTGGGTGACCGCGGAGCTGGCCAGACCGAGCCAGAGGGAGCCCCACGTCATGTGCGAGAAGGGGTGCATGCTGTGGGCGAGGATGTCCGCGAACGGCTCGGGGAGGATCTGGTCCACGTGCCCCGAGCCACGCAGGACGAAGCCCAGGCTGCACGTGCCCCGGAATCCGAGCGTGTCCCACCCGGCGATCTGCTCGAGCTCGTACTGGTCCCGCTCGACGAGAACGTGGACCTGGTCGCTGCTCTTCGCGTCGGGCCCGCGGCGCGAGGTGACCAGGATCGCGTCGGCCTCGAGCCCGTAGGAGATGACCGGAGCCTTCTTCTCGAGCGTGAAGCGGTCGCCTTCGGTCTCGACGCAGCAGAGGCTCGAGCGGAGGTCTCCGCCCACGCCCAGCTCGGTGGTCGCGGCCGCCAGCACGAGCTGGTCGTCGACGAGGCG
>CALJLC010000247.1 GCA_937982605.1 uncultured Gemmatimonadales bacterium
GAGGTCACCGAGGTCCCGGTCGGCACGGTCAAAAGCCGGCTGTTCCGCGCCCGGCGTCGTCTGCAGGAGGCGCTGTACGCGTACGCCGTCGAGAGCGGTTTCCTCCGGCCCGGGGCGCGGGCCAGCGACGGGCCAAAGGAGGCCACATGACGCTGTTCGGATTCCTGAGGCGGCTCTTCGGCGTCCGCTCCGAGGCGGAACCGATGATCTCGTGCGAGGAGGCGCTCGCCGTCGTCCACGAGTACCTGGACGGGGAGCTCGACGCGTCGCAGCACGAGCGCGTCCGCGCGCACTTCGACGTATGCGCCCGCTGCTATCCCGGCCTCCAGGCGGAGGAGGCGTTCCGTGCGGTCGTGCGGCGCGCCGAGGAAGGGTGCACGGCGCCCCCGGAGCTGCGCGAGCGCGTGCTCGCCGCGCTCGCCGCGGTGGGGGAGGACTGAGCAACGGGCCGGCTCACCCTGCCGGGGCTCGGGTCTCGCGTCCGCCGAGCGTGCGGATCGCGCGCGCGTCGCCGATCAGCCACACCCGGTCGTCGGCCTGCAGCACCGTCGAGCCCTTCGGGACCAGATCCCGGCCGTCGCGCCGGACGAGGACGACGAGCGCGCGCCCGGGCAGATCGATAGACCCCAGGGAGCGCCCGATCCACGCCTCCGTCTGACGGCCCCAGCCCACGACCAGGCTGACCAGACGCTCCTCCGAGAAGAGGGTCGCCTTGAGCTCGAGCGCGTGTCGGGCCGCGAGCCAGGAGGAGACGAAGTCGGGGTCCTCGGCCCGGGTCGCGAGCTGTCCGAGGATGCGCAGGTGCCGGCCCGCGCCGCCCGCGGGGCTGACGAGGAAGAAGGCCGCGCGGGTCTCGCGGAGCTTGCGAGCCGTCTCCTCGTCCTCGACGCGGGGTGTGGAGATCCCCTCGGGGACCCGCACCAGCAGCAGGGAGGTGCGCGTCACGTCCGGCAGGCACAGGTGGGGCAGCGCCACGCCGCGGTCGACGGGGATCCGGCGCAGGTCGGGGACGTGCCCGAAGCCCTCGCGCAGGACGCGCGCGTGGATTCCGGTGCCGGGCGCCAGCCGTCGGCTCGCCCGCTCCACGAGCGTCGTCCAGTCGACCCGTGCGTCGAAGTCCAGAACCGCGGCGTCGGCCACGACGTCTTCGAAGCCGTCGCCTTCGCGAACCCCGATCTCCCCGGCGATGCGTCGCAGCTCGAGGTCGAGCGCCGCGTTCCTCCGCTCTCCGAGGCGGTGCATCGTGTGCATGATGGCGCCCGAGCGCTCGATCCGGGGCGCGACCCAGCGCAGGTACCACGCCACCGTGACCGAGACCATTCCGAGGGTGAAGAGGATCGCCATCGCGCCCATCTCGGCGATGAGCCAGAGCGGCGCGACGAAGCCGACGACCTGCATCCACGGATAGAACGGAGATCGGTACGCCGGGTCGTACGAAGCGATGCGGCTCTCGCGCATCACCACCACGGCGAGGCTGAGCAGGGAGAAGAGGAGGAGCTGGAACGCGCTTGCCAGCTTGGCGATGTCCGAGATCGGGAGGAAGACGATCGCGACCGCCATGAGGACCGCCGTGGTGACGACCGCCAGCCGCGGCGTGCCCGAACGTCCGACCGAGCCGAAGGCGGCGGGCACGATCTTGTCGCGGGCCATCGCCAGCGGGTACCGCGAGGCCGACAGGATCCCCGCGTTGCCGGTCGACGCGAAGGCCGCGATGGCCGCCACGACGATCAGCGCCACGCCGATTCCGTTCGGCAGCGGATCGAGCACCGCCATCGCGCTCGCCACCGGCGTCAGGTCGGCGCGCAGCTCCTCCGGCGGCAGCACCGCCACCATGACGAAGACGCCCAGGCCGTACACGACCGACGTCGTGGCGAGGGAGAGCATCATCCCGCGCGGGATGTTCCGGTGCGGGTCGCGTACCTCTTCGGCCACGCTCGCCACCTTCGTCAGACCCGCGTACGAGACGAAGACGAAGCCGACGGTCGAGAAGAACTCGGCCACTCCGAAGGGCATGAACGGGGTGAAGCGCTCGGCCAGCACCGCGCCCGGCCCGCCGGAGCCGACCTCGGCGACACCGATCGCGATGAAGAGCGCCATGATCACGAGCAGCGTGGCGACCAGCCACCGTTGCAGCGCGCCCGTCTCCTTGGCGCCCACGAGATTGACGACCGCGAAGGCCACGGTGAGCAGCACCGCGAGCACGCGCACCGGGATGTCGAAGTAGAGCGACAGGTACGCCCCCATGCCCACGAGCGCGAAGGCGCTCTTCAGGACGAGCGCGAACCAGGTGCCCACGCCCCCCACCGAGCCGACGAGCGGCCCGAGGCTCCGGTCGAGGAAGTAGTACGCCCCGCCGGCGCGGGGCATCGCGGTGGCGAGCTCGGCCACGCAGAACATCGCGGGCATGATGAGGAATCCCGCGACCACGTAGGCGAGCGCCACCGACGGGCCGGTCTGCGCGGCGGCGAGGCCCGGGAGCAGGAAGAAGCCGGAGCTGAACATCGCCCCGGTGCTGATGGCATAGACGTCCAGCAACCCCAGCTCCTTGCGGAGCCGGTGCGGGGCGGACGGGGCGGCAGCGGAGGGGGACGGGGCCGACATGCCCGAATGTCGCCCCGATCGGATCATAGATCCAATCTATATTTTGTATAGGTCACATAGTACGTGACTATGTAACGTCTCCACCTTTCCACACCACGTCGTAGAGGTCGGTACGCCGGTCGTTCCACGGCTGGACCGCTCCCTCGTACCGGTGTCGCCGGAGCGAGTCGAGGTCGACGTCGGCGATGACGAGCGTCTCCACGTTCGGCGTCGACTCCCCCGCGACGCCGTCGCGGGCGAAGGCGTGGTCGATGGGGGTGAAGATCCCGGACTGCGCGTAGTGCGTGTCGGCGTGCGGCACGAAGGGCAGGTTCCCCGTGGTCCCCGAGGCGACGACGAAGACGTCGTTCTCCACGGCCCTCGCCTGGCAGCAGTACCGGACGCGGAGGTACGAGCCGCGATCCTCCGCGGCGAAGGGAACGAAGAGGATCACCGCGCCGCGCTCCGCCGCCACGCGCGCGAGCTCGGGGAAGTGGATGTCGTACGACCCCAGGATGGCGATCCGGCCCCGGTCGGTCTCGAAGACGCGCAGCTCCGAGCCCTCGTCGAGCCCCCACCAGCGCATCTCCTCGTGGGTCACGTGCATGCGCGGCTGCCGGTCGATCGTCCCGTCGCGCCGGAAGAGATACGCGACGCTGAGCAGGCGGTCGGCGCCTTCCAGCGTGAACTGGGACCCGCCGACGATGTTCACGTTGTGCTTCACCGCGGCGCGCGAGAAGAAGTCGAGGTACCGCGGGGTCAGGGCCGCCAGCGACCGCACGGCGTCGGCCGGTCGGCGCGCGGGCTCGAGCGCCATGAGCGGGCTGGTCAGAAGCTCGGGGAAGAGCACGAAGTCCGAGCGGCTCTGCGCCGCCGCATCGATGAAGAACGCGCACTGGGTCTCGAACTCCTCCCAGGCGTCGATCCGGCGCATCCGGTACTGCACCGAGCAGAGCCGCACCCGCGTGACCCGCTGCCACTTGCTCTGCGGGTCCCGCACGTAGTCGAGGTTGGTCCACTCGAGGTGGGTGGCGTAGCCGCGGGACGCCTCGTCCGACGGGAAGTAGTCCGGGATCAGCTCCACGAGCTGGAATCCGTTGGCCACCTGCGTGGTCAGCACCGGGTCGTAGAGGCCGCGCTCGATCACCATCTCGACGTACTCGCGCGCGGTCATGTCGTCGGGCTGGGCTCCGAAACCGGGGATGCGGCCACCGATGACGATCCGCGCGAGGTTCAGCCGACGGCAGAGGTCCTTGCGGGCGTCGTACAGCCTCCGCGCCAGGTGCATGCCCCGGAACTCCGGGTCCACCATGATCTCGATGCCGTAGAGCGTGTCGCCGTCCGGCGCGTGGTTGCGGATGTAGCCCGAGTCGGAGACGAGCTTCCAGTCGTGCCACTCCTCGTACCGGTCGTATTCGACGACCAGCGCGGAGGACGAGGCCACGATCCGTCCGTCGTACTCGAGGCAGAGCTGGCCGTCGGGGAAGAGCTCGATCTGGCTGGCTATCTGCTCGCGAGCCCACGGTCCCATACCGGGAAAGCAGCGCTGCTGCATCTCGACGAGCGCGGGGTAATCGTCCAGGGTGATCGGCCGAAGGAGGATTTGTTTCTCGAAATCCTCGAGCCGTAGCTTGCCGCGCGGCCCGCCGCCCGACGTGTCCGGAGCCATCTGTTCCCATTCCGAGTGAGGAGACCGCCACCGCGATGCTGATCGACTGCCACGTCCACCTGAACAACTACCACACGAACGAAGGCGAGGCGCCGCGCCCGACCGAGGAGAACGTCCAGCGTCTCTTCGATGCCATGGCCGAGAACGGCGTGGATCACTCGGTCGTGCTCACCTCCTACAAGGTGAACGTGGATCGGCCCAGCGTCGAGCACGTGCTCGAGATTCTGGCCGAGGATCCCAGGACGACCGTCGTCGAGGGCCTCCGTTGGCGAGGGGACGCGCGCACGGACCTCTTCCACATGGAGGAGCGGATCCGCGACGGCCTCGTGAAGGGCATCAAGCTCTACCCCGGGTACGACCACTACCCCATCAACGACCCGTCGCTCGAGTCGGTCTTCCGGATCGCCGCGAAGCACGACGTGCCGGTCATGATCCACTGCGGGGACACCTACGCGAAGAGCGCCAAGGTACGCATGGCCCACCCGCTCCTCGTCGACGACGTGGCCGTCGACTACCCCGACGTGCGCTTCGTCATCTGCCACCTCGGCAACCCGTGGTTCCAGGACACCGCCGAGGTCCTTTACAAGAACGACAACGTCTACGCCGACATCTCCGGGCTCGTGCTCGGCAACTTCACGTACGAGTTCGAGCGCTACCTCGTGGCCCGGGTGAAGGACATGATCATGTACATGGGCGACCCCGGACGGCAGATCATGTACGGGACCGACTGGCCCCTCGTCGAGATGGCTCCCTACGTGCGCTTCCTCGAGAGCCTGGATTTCGACGACGACGAGTGGGAGCGGATCGCCTGGAAGACGGCCGCGGAGCTCTTCCGGATCGACGTCGGGCAGCTCGGGAACGGCGCCGGCGGGGGGTAGCGTGGCGGCGGGTCACGGGCCTCCTCCGGGGCGGCCCCCCGGGGCGCCGGGGCTCAGGCGCTGAAGAGGTCGGCCCGCGCGCCTTCGGTGATCGCCACCACCGCCGGGTGATGCAGGCGCCGCTCGGCGGAGATGGCGAAGAACTCCTCACTGAGCCCCACCGCGCGGCCGACGACCTCCAGCGCGTACCGGACCCGCAGCTCCTCGGTGATGACGCTCGGGACGGCGAACATGCCGGCGCCGGCCTCTCCGAACGTGTTGATGAGGTCGTTGTCCTCGATCTCCGCGAAGACACGCGGACGCACCTTCCGGCGCTCGAACCACTGCTCGAGGGACGTGCGCAGGGCGTAGCCCTCGGAGGGCAGGATGAACGGCTCGTCGTGGAGCGTGCCGGGGAAGCCGTCGCGCAGCCGGTGCGCCAGGAGCGGCGGGCCGACGATGTCGACCGGGCTCGAGCCGAGCGGGTGGGTGAAGGCCTGGACCCGGGTGTCGTTCGGGACCGGGCGGTCGCTGATGATCAGGTCGAGCTCGTGGGCGGCCAGCTCGGCGAGGAGCCGCTCGCTCGGCCCCTCGCGGACCACGACGCGGACCGGGTCGTCCATCTCGAACGCCGGCGCCAGGAGGTGGAAGGTGACCAGGTTCGGCACCGTCGAGGAGACCCCGACGACGAGGCGCATGGGGCGGCCGGTCATGCGGCCCTCGACCGTGCGCGTGAGCTCCCGGCCGATCCGGAAGATCTCGTCCGCGTAGCCGAAGACGACCTTCCCCTCGTGCGTCAGGGTGAGCGAGCGGCCGTCGCGGTGGAAGAGCTCGTAGCCGAGGGCGTCCTCCAGCTTGCGCAGCTGCGCGCTGATCGAAGGCTGACTGACGTGCAGAACCTCCGAGGCGGCGGTCACGCCACCTTCCCGCACGACGTGCCAGAAGTACTCGAGGTGTCGGTAGTTCAGCCTGGGCATCGATCCTCCGTACGGCCATTGTAGCCGTTGCCGGCCAAGCTTGTCCCGCCCCGCCGAGCCCGGTACCGTGGCGCGGCGACTCCCCTCACGTCGACGACGCGACTCCATGCCGGTCCCGAATCGCGCCGCGCTCCTCTGCGCCCTGCTTCTCGGCTCGCTTCCCGCGGCCGCCGCGGCGCAGCTTCCCGAGCTCCCCACGCTCGAGGGCCTGGGCCTGGAGTACGTCTCGCGCTCCGGCTTCTTCCAGCTCCTCCTCTCGGGCCGGCTCGACATCGAGGGTCACCACGTCACCAACGAGTGGGATACGCCGACGGACGGCCTCACCGGCTGCGACGCGTGCCACGCGCGCATCGGGCGGGAGATGCAGGACGGCAACGGTCTCAAGGAGACCCACCGGCTGCGCGTCTTCGCCGACCTCTTCCTCGGCGACCACCTCTACTCGGTCGTCGAGCTCCGCGCCGACCGGGGACGGGAGACGTACGACACGAAGACTCGTGGTCGGGTCGAGCAGGCCTTCGTCCGCGCGGTCACCGGCTCGGGCACCGAAGGCGTCCAGGTGGGGCGCTTCGCGAGCCCGTTCGGATCGTACGCGCCTCGTCACCTCACCGACGTCGACCCCTTCCTCACCGCCCCGCTGCCGTACGACTACCGGACGGTCATGAACCGGTGGCGGATCCCCGCGGGGACGGGCGGCTTCCAGGGGTGGAAGGACACGCCGGGGGACCTCGACCTGCCGGGCGCGCCCCCCGTCTGGGAGACGCCGTACCAGTGGGGCGCCATGGCCTTCGGCAGGCTGGGTCCCCTCGACCTGCGGGGCGCGCTGATGAACAGCGCCCCCTCGAGTCATCCGAACGCCTGGGCGCTCGGCTTCGAGACGGTCTCGTGGATCGTCGGCGTGCGATGGGACCTCTCCGCCTCGCTCGCGGTCGGCGCCTCGTACGACCGGGGGCCGTGGATGTGGTCCGCGCTGGGCCCGGGCGTCACCGTGTCCCCGCCGCCGGTCGTGGCGCGTCCGGCCGACTGGCGGGACTTCGATCAGGAGCTGATCTCGGCCGACGTCGCCTTCGCACGGGGTCCGGTGATGATCCGCGCCGAGGTGATCCGGGATCGGTGGGAGGTGCCCAACGTCGTGGGCACGCCGACCGAGATGGCGTACACGGTCGAGGCGCAGACCGATCTCGCCGCGGGGCTCTACGTGGCGGCGCGCGGAGGCTTCATCGACTTCCGACCGCTCGCCGGCGAAGAGTGGGACTACGACGTGTACCGGATCGAGGGCGCGGCCGGATACCGGCTCTCCCGGAACACGGGCCTCGTGCTGTCCGGGTAC
>CALJLC010000248.1 GCA_937982605.1 uncultured Gemmatimonadales bacterium
GGATCCGTCCGGGTCCGCCCGCCGCCGGGGCGCGGCGTCGGCCGCGGGCCGGTTCAGCCCGTCAGTAGCGCCTTCAGCCGGTCCAGCCGCGCTCCCGAGGCCGCCCGGGCGCGGTCCGCCGCCTCACGGTCGGGGTGCTCCCGATGCTGCACCGACACGGAGCTCTTCTCCTCGCCCTTCGCGGTGAAGTACACGTCGACCTTCGTCCCGTCCGGGTAGCGGCCCCGCATCGACTTCGGCTCGGCCATGTGGTGGAAGGCGAGATCCGCGTCGTCCAGCCACGCCGAGCGGCGCTCCTCGTCCGCGAAGGCGTTCCACAGCTCGGCCAGCGGCACGCCGATCGTCCGGCTCCGGTTCACGTCGTAGCCCCCACCGCGTCGCTGACCGACCTCACGCAGGCCGCGGAAGCGCTCGTAGGCGACCGTCACCATCTGAGACCACCAGCCCGACACGTCTCCGCCGTGCTCGTACACGAAATCGGCGATCTTTCTGTGCTCCCACGACGCGGCGTCCTGCGCGTCGAGGAAGGAGGCCCATTCCGGCCAGCTGCGACCGGTCGCTTCGCGGACGGCGTCGTCGCTCATCCCGGCGACCTTCTCGTAGTCTTCGGGAAGCGGAGTCGGCGCCTCGTCGCTCTTCCCCGACGCCCCCCTCGCGGGGCCGCCGACGAGGTGGGCGCGGGCGGCGGTGTACGACTCGCCGGTCTTCTCCATCCGGGCGCGGATCAGGCGCTTGAGGTCCTTCTGCTTCGGCATCTCGGGTTCTCCAGTGCGCACGCCACCCGGGCCCACCCCCCGGCGACGGGCACGCGTGGCATCGCACGAGAATCTCCGTCGATGCCGATCCGGGAGTGTGCCCCCCTTTGCCTCACGAGGGCCCGAGCCGGGGACGGGCCGAAGAGGTTGGGCGTGGATCGAGTCGCCGACGGCAGTCTGTGACGGCCCCCCGCGCGGCGCAAGGCGAGCGGAGGCGCGGCGGCTACTCGGGTTGCGGCACCGGCAGGAACGCCGGCAGGACGTCCAGGTGCGCGCTGCCGCGGACGGCCCGGAGTCGGATCGAGTACCGAGGCCGCTAGTCCGACCACACCTCGAATTCGTCCCGCCACGCCTCCGTGGCGTCGATCGGGTGGCTGACGGTGCGGATATCCTCCGCGACCGTGCGCCCGTCGACGACGATCCGCCAGGAGAAGCTCGCGTCCGCGACGCCCGGCTCGACGGACGGCGCCACGTCGACCGAGAGCGACACCTCCGCGGTGTGGTCGATCCGCTCCGCGTCGGTGTCGTAGACGAAGTAGGTGCCCTCTCTCGTGGCCGACACCGGCTCGTCCCCGAGGGTGCGGTAGCGGTACAGGGACGGCAGCCGGCTCTCCTCCCACTCGGGGCGCAGGTGGTTCTCGCCGCGCTCGAGGTCGATGAGCGCGTAGTAGCGCACCGCGTCGGCCACGTCGTAGTGCAGGACGTGCGGACCCGGTCCCACCTCCGTGAGCACGCGACGCTCCGCATCACCCGGCTCCCCCTCCAGCCGCAGCTCGACGCCGTCGAGGTAGGAGAGCGGAGGGGCGTACTGCGCCAGCCAGAGCTCGGTGTCGCGGAAGCGGCCCCAGGCCAGCGTTCCCGCCACACCGAGCAGCACGAGCGCGGTGGCGGCCAGCGCGCCCGGGCGGCCCCTCACCCGCTGCCCGCCCGCGGGTGCCCGGACGCCGCTCCGGTCCGGATCCGTCACCTCGAAGATCTCGACGGGCGCCCTCACGCCCTTCAGGCGGTAGCGGCCGTGCGAGGCCCAGGTGAGGTGCTCGTTGGCGGGCGTGCTCAGCCACCCGCGCGCGCTGTCGAAGACGGAGTAGGTCATCAGCACCTGGCCGCCTCGCGCCAAGCCCTCCACGCGCGACGCGCGATTCACGTGCCGGCCGAAGACGTCGGCGTCGATCCGTTCTTCGACGGTCACCTGCCCCATGTCGAGTCCGATCTTCACGGAGATCGGCCCGAGGTCCGGCCGCGCCTCGGCGGCATCCCCGAGCCGCTCGTGGATGCGCAGCGCCCGCTCGACGGCGGTCGACGGCTCGGAGAAGACCGCCATGACCGCGTCACCGATGTGCTTCACGATCACGCCGGCGTCGCCTTCCGTGATGACGGACTCGAGGACGTCGTCGTGGAGGCGGCGCACCTCGTTGGCGTGCTGCTCGCCCCGCGCCTCGGTGAGCTCCGTGTAGCCGACGATGTCCGTGAACATGATCGTGAGCACCGCGGTCTCCCGGAGCCTCCGGAAGCGGTCGACGCTCTCGAGCTCGGCTCGGCCCAGACGAAACGGCGAGGCGGCTTCGCTCATGGAGGCGGCTGCGGCTCGGGTGCGGAGTCGGACGCCGCACGGTACGGGCGCGACGCCCGAGGCGCCATGCGCCGCTCGGGCCCGGTGGGCTCAGCGCGCTTCGCGACCGCGGGTGGCCGGGAACTTCGCGTCGAGGGCGTTCCAGAGCGGGACCGGATCGAGCCCGTCGAGATCGACGTCGAGCGACGCCTCGGCGGCCTCCCAGGTGCTTTCGAGGAAATCGAGCAGCGCCCCGCGGGGGTCGTCCGCCCCCCGCACGTCGTCGTAGGGCAGGATCGCCATGTGCGACGTCTCGAGCTCCTGCCACTGCGCCATCGGAGGCCGGAGCGGATGGGTCGCGAGCCCGTCGGGCTCGGGAGCCGTATAGCTGTAGAAGGCCGGCGCGCGCACGTCGGGGTCCCCCGGCCACCAGCCGAAGCTCACCACCTCGTGCGAGTACGCCTCGACGTCGGAGCGGCGCGCGCCTTCCCCGAAGCCCGGGGAGCGGCGGCCGGTGAAGCGCGTCACCGCGAGGTCGAAGCTGTGCCAGAAGAGGTGGACCGGCGACGTGCGCACGAACGATCGGCCCGCGAAGGTGCTGAACACCTCCTCGATGAAGGTCAGCGCCCGCCACCACCGCAGGATCGCGTCGTGGTCCCAGCTCCGGTGCTCGTGATCCTCGGCGAACGGCGTCGTCGAGTAGGGCATCAGGTAGGGAAGGGGGACGATCTCGGTCGGCTCACCCAGCCGGTCCAGCAGCTCCATCGTGCCCGCGTGGACGTCGGCGACCGACGCGTCGGCCAGGTCGAATCCGGAGACGGTGCCGTCACTGCCCCGGCCGACGATGCGCAGATCGTGGACGTCGAGCTCCAGCTCGAAGCTCCCACGCCGTGAGGGGATCGTCCGGGTGCTCACGCCGCGGGGCGTCACGCGCAGCGTGGCGTGCCACCAGTGTGGCAGCTTCGGATGCCGCGCCAGCTTCACCTTGCCGAGGATCTGCGTCGTCAGGTGGACGGTGGCCCTGGTCGGCTCCCAGGCGTCGTACGGGAGGGCGGGCGGACGCGTCGGGGAGGCCATCGGATCCGGGGCAGGAGGAGCGGTTCAGCTGCCCCCTACCCCGGGAAGCGACGTCGGTGCGCCCCGGCTCAGCGCAGGCAGGTACGCACCTCGGCGTGGTACCACGAGATGGCGAGCGCGCAGTCGAGGGCGATCGACGAGCCGACGACGACGAAGCGCTCCTGCGCGTCCCACCGTCCGAAGACCGGGGAGTCGACGACGGCCGCCGGGAGGTCCCGCCACCCCCCGTATCCCATTCGGAACGAGGCGACCCGCCCGTCGGTGCCCGCGTCGGCCAGCGCGTCGCCGACCTGGAGCTCGGGCCTGGTGAGGTCGAGCAGCCCGCCGACCACCGAGCCACCGAAGTCGACGTCGGCCCGCAGGAGCAGGTCGTGGAAGACCTGGATCGTCACCGGGCTCGACAGGGCCACCCCGTCCCAGCGCACGGCGCGGCCGATCGGCTTGAGCACGAGGCGGCCCGAGGGGGCGTCGATGAGGACATCGAAGCCGTTCAGGGTGTTGCCGCCGAGGACGCCGACGGCGTCCGAGCCGGCGAGGTAGGCGTCGGGCACGGTCTGGTAGCCCTCCGTCTCCACTGGGACGCCCCCGAGCGTGAGTGAGGCCAGAGCGTCGCCGAGGCGAGCGGCACCCGACTCGGTGAAGAGCGTCGGGCCGAGTCCGAGGACGAGGTCGTGCTCGCCGCCGTCCGGCGAGACGGCGGTCACCAGGAGCTGTCCGTCGTCGACCCGGAGCGGGATCTCGATCGGCTCGGGGGCCGCGGTCTGAGCGCGCGAGGGCGCCGGCGACGCCACCGCGGCGATCAAGATTCCCAGAACGATCCTGCGCGCGTGCTTCGTCATCCCGCCCCTCCGCCGTCGAGCGTCTCGATTGTGGTCTCTTCCGAGAAGTGTTAGATAGTGTGCACTGTTAGCTACTCCGGAGCAAGAGGTCCCGGGAACGGGGGAGGCGAGCATGAGTCGATCGCTGGGCGTGACGACGGTCACGATCCTGGGCGCGATCCAGAGCGGCGTCCGGTACGGGCTCGACATCGTGAACCGCACGGAGCTCCTGCCGGGCACCGTGTACACGACGCTCCGCCGCCTCGAGCGGCGAGGCTCGATCGAGGGCCGCTGGGAGGACGCCGACGTGGCGGCCGAGGAGCGCCGACCGAGGCGTCGCTACTACCGGCTGACCCCCGCGGGCGCCGAGGCCCTGGCGGAGGCACGCGCACGCTTCGCCGAGCTCGGCGTCGACTTCGACCCCCGCCTGGCGATCGCGGGGGATCCTGGCCACGGGGAGGGCGATTGACCCCCGTCTGGCCCGGCGATGCCGGGACCCGGCTCGCGCGGCGGCTGACCCGCGCGGCCGGCGCGCTCCTCCGGCGTGAGCTCCGCCACGAGCGGATCTCCGAGTGGGAAGGCGAGCTGTGGCACCTGCGCCGGGGGCCGAGGCGGCTCTTCGACCTGCCGGCCTTCGTGGCGGGCGTGTGGTGGGACGCGATTCATGAAGCGGTGGAGGGGTGGAGGATGGAGCTGATCGTCCAGGACGTTCGTTTCGCGCTGCGCACGCTCGCGCGCAGCCCCGGCTTCACCGTCGCCGCGGTGCTGACGCTGGCGCTCTCGATCGGCGCGAGCACCGCGATGTTTTCGGTGGTGAAGGAGGCCGTGCTCACCGAGCCGCCGTACCCCGAGCCGGACCGGCTCGTCGTCGTCGACATGCTCTTCGGCATGCCCGACGGAGAGATGAACGTCAGCGTCTGGTCGTACCCGCGCTACGCGGCGCTGCGGGAGAGCGTGCGGTCGGTCGAGAGCCTTGCGGGCTACGAGGCCCGCTCGATGACGCTGACCGAGCTCGGCGACCCCGCGGTCGTGGCCGTCGAGGTCGCGACGCCGTCGCTCTTCGAGCTCCTCGGGGTGACCGCGCAGCGTGGTCGTCTCTTCGGGGCCGAGGCCGAGTACGACGGTGACGCCGATATGGTCGCGGTGGTCAGTGACGC
The DNA here is from genome assembly GCA_937982605.1 of uncultured Gemmatimonadales bacterium. Taxonomy (GTDB): domain Bacteria; phylum Gemmatimonadota; class Gemmatimonadetes; order Longimicrobiales; family Gaopeijiaceae; genus UBA2589. Next base: position 5,357 of record CALJLC010000248.1, read on the forward strand.
CTTCTGGGAGACGCGCATGGGGCGCACCGACGACGTCGTCGGCTCGGTGATCACCCTCGACCGGCTGCGCTTCACCGTGATCGGGGTCGCTTCTGCCGAGTACGAAGGCGTCTCCGGCGACGCCGAGGTGTGGCTC
>CALJLC010000249.1 GCA_937982605.1 uncultured Gemmatimonadales bacterium
CCCCGAGCCGCCGAAGCGCCGCGATGTCCTCCTCGCGCTCGTCGCCGTGCAGCTGGACGATCGCGGCGCCGATCGCCTCGGCGCGGCGTGCGGCCTCCTCCGGGCGCTCGTCGACCGTCACGGCCACCCGGGGCAGCCGGGTCCCGGACGCCACGGCGGGCGCCTCCGAGAGGTCGAGACTGCGCGCGAATCCTGCGGTGAGCACGAAGCCCACGTAGTCCGCCCCCGCGTCTTCGGCCAGGCGGGCGTCGTCCGCGCGGGTCACGCCGCAGATCTTGACCCGCACGCCGCTCCCCCCCGGCGTCGGGCGTTCCCGGCCGAGGGGGTCCTCAGCCACGACGTCGCGCGGGCACGCCGACGAGCGCGGCCGCGGCCGTGGCCGGGTCCGCGGCCGAGAGCAACGCCTCGCCGACGAGGATCGCGTCGACCCCCGCCGCCCCGAGACGGTCCACGTCCCGGCGGCTGCGGATGCCGCTCTCGGAGACGACGACGACGTCGTCCGGGACGTCGGCGAGGAGGCGGAGCGTGGTGTCGAGATCCGTCGTGAAGGTGGCGAGGTCGCGGTTGTTGATCCCGATCAGGTCGGCGCCGATCCGCACGGCCCGCTCGAGCTCGGCCGTGTCGTGCGCTTCCACGAGGACGCTCATGCCGAGCGCGGTCGCCGCGGTGTGGAGTCGGGACAGCGTCTCGTCGTCGAGGATCCGGACGATGAGCAGGACGGCGTCGGCCCCGGCCCCGCGGGCTTCGATCAGCTGGAGCGTGTCGAGCGTGAAGTCCTTTCGCAGGACGGGCAGACCGGCGGAGCGGGCCGCGCGCAGGTCCTCGAGCGAGCCGCCGAAGAAGTCCGCGTCGGTGAGCACGCTCAGCGCCGAGGCGCCGGCTCCGGCGTACGCCCGCGCGAGCTCCTCGGGCACGAGGTCCGGTCGGATCGCCCCCGCTCCGGGCGAGCGCCGCTTGCACTCCGCGACCAGGCAGACCGAGCCGGGACGGCCGAGGGCGCCGCGGAAGTCCCGCGGCGGGGGCGCCCCGTCCAGAGCCTCCTCGAGCGCGTCGGCGCGGCCCCGCAGCGCGGCGACCTCGGCGCGCTTCCGCTCCACGATCTCGGCGAGGATCCCGGGAAGCGTTTCTCGTCCTTGCGTTTCGGGCAACGTTCGGGTACCCTTACTTCGGTTCCTGTTCGGGTTCCCTGCCGGAAGGAGGGAGGGCCGTGCCCCTCACCAAGCGCCAGAAAGAGATCCTCGACTACATCGAGCGATTCATCGACGATCGGGGATACGCCCCCAGCTTCGAGGAGATAGCCGAATCCTTCGGATATTCCTCGCTCGCCACGGTGCATGAGCACCTGAGCAATCTGGAGCGCAAGGGATACATCCGGAAGTCCTACAACGAGAGCCGCTCGATCGAGCTCGTCAGCCGCGAGAGCGCGGCACCGGCGATCGAGCTTCCGCTCCTCGGTGCGGTCGCCGCCGGTCTTCCGATCGAGGCGATCGAGGACAACGAGACGCTCGCGGTTCCGCCGGACATGGTGAGCCGCCGCCGGGACAACTACGTGCTCCGTGTCGAGGGTAACTCGATGATCGAGGAGCAGATCCGGGACGGTGACTACATCGTGGTCCAGGCGCAGGACCGCGCCGAGGACGGCCAGATGGTCGTGGCGCTGGTGGGCGGCGAGTCGGCGACCGTGAAGAAGCTCTATCGCGAGGCCGGCGGGCGGATTCGCCTGCAGCCGGCCAATCCGACGATGCAGCCCATCTTCGTGGATGCCGAGGACGTCCGCGTCCAGGGCATCGTGGTCGGCGTCATCCGGAAGTACTGAGCCGGAACGGAGCCGTCCGGGCCGCCTCCAGGCTCCCCGGACGGCCCGAGGATCACGCTACTCGATCGCCCGGGTGGCGGCGCGCAGCGACTCGAGCGCGGTGGCGGCGCCTCCCCCGTCGATCGACGCCCGGGCGGCCTCGACCGCCCCGATCCACGACTCCGACGCGCCGGCGGCGAGCAGCGCGGCAGCCGCGTTGAGGACGACCGCGGTTCGGGCCGAGCCCTCCGCACCGCCCAGCACCGCCTCGATCACCTCGGCGTTCTCCGACGGCTCGCCGCCCGCGAGCTCGGCGGCGACCGCGGGCTCGAGTCCCAGCTCGGCCGGCTCGACGACGTAGCGCTCCACGAGGCCCCCGCGGAGCTCGGCCACCTGCGTCGGACCGAGCGGGCTGACCTCGTCCATCCCCGGCGCGCCGTGAACGACCAGCGCGCGGAGGTGTCCCAGCTCCCGCAGCGCCCCCGCGATGAGGTCGAGCAGCTCGGCGTCCGCGACGCCGATGACCTGGCGTCGGGCGCCGGCGGGATTGGTGAGCGGGCCGAGCAGGTTCATCACCGTGCGCACGCCCAGCCCCCTCCGGACCGGCCCCACGTGCTTCATGGCCGGGTGCAGGAGCGGGGCGAACATGAAGACGATGCCGACGTCGGCGAGCACGGAGGCCATCTGCTCCGGCGTGAGGTCGATGCGGACGCCGAGCGCCTCGAGCACGTCCGCGCTGCCGCTCCGCGAGGTGAAGGACCGGTTCCCGTGCTTCGCCACCGGCACCCCGGCGCCCGCCACGACGAAAGCCGCTGCCGTCGAGATGTTGAACGTCGTCACCCTTCCCCCCCCGGTGCCGGCCGTGTCGACGAGGCGGTCGGGCGAGGGGTGCGACACCGGGAGCATCGCCTTGCGCAGCGCGCGCACACCCCCGGCGAGCTCTTCGGGGGTCACGCCGCGCGTGCGCAGCGCCATGAGGAGGCCGGCCATCTGGATCTCGGTGGCCGAGCCGTCCATGAAACGGTCGAAGGCGGACTCGGCCTGCTGCGCCGTGAGCGGCTCGCCACGGGCCACCTGCTCCAGGAGGACGGCGAGATCGGTCCGCGTCGTCATCGTCCGCGGGCGGGGTCGGGTCGGTCGGGCATGGCGGATAGCGTAATGACGCCGTCGGAGCGCGCCAATCCGGGACGTCCCCCGCCCGGGGCCGTCCCGGCCGGCGTCACGCCCGCGGCCCCCGCCTCGGCCTCGCCCCGCCGGGGTCCAACCCCGTCCGGTGACGTGCTACCTTGGGGCGTGGACGCACCCGAACTCACCCGCTTCCGCCTCACCGTCCACTACGACGGCTCCGCCTTTCACGGCTGGCAGGTGCAGCCGGACCGGCGCACCGTTCAGGGCGACCTCGAAGCGGTGTTGAGCCGCCTGGCGGATCAGCAGGTCGGCGTGATCGGATCGGGGCGCACCGATACGGGCGTCCACGCCACCGGACAGGTGGCCGCCGCGGACCTGCCCTCCTCCTGGACGGCCGACCGGCTCCGTCGCTCGGTCAACGCGTTGCTCGCCGCCGACGTGTGGGTCGAGTCCGTCCGCCCGACACGCCCCGACTTCCACCCGCGCTACGATGCCCTCCGGCGCAGCTACCGCTACGAGGTGGGGCTGGAGTCCGTCGCGTCCTCGCCCTTTCACCGCCGCTGGTGCTGGCCACTCCAGGCCTCCGTGGACCGCGCTCTTCTCGACGAGGCCGCCCGTCCGGTCGTCGGGGCTCACGATTTCGGAGCCTTCGCCAAGGCGGGCCAGCCGGAGCGGGGCACGCGCTGCACGGTGCACCGGGCCGGCTGGGAATCGACCCCGCTGGGGGTCCGCTTCGCGATCACCGCGGACCGGTACCTGCACCACATGGTGCGGTATCTCGTGGGCACGATGATCGAGATCGGCCGCGGTCGTCGCCCGCTCGAAGAAATGGCTAGATTGATCGCTTGCCAGCCCGGGCTGACCACCTCCGCGCCGGCTCCGGCGGAGGGTCTCTTCCTCCATCGGGTCGACTACCCGGAGGACGAGCCGGGAGCCGATACGACCGCCAGCCACGACGAACCCGAGACCCAGGACCTCCCCGCCCGATGAAGATCTTCCTCGACACGGCCGACCTCTCCGAGATCCGGCGTGCCGCCGACGCCGGCCTCATCGACGGCATCACCACCAATCCTTCGCTCGTGGCGAAGGTCGCCGACGGGGACGTCAGCGGGATGTATCGGGAGATCTGCGAGGCGGTGGACGGCCCGGTGAGCCTCGAGGTCGTCGCGGTCGACCGGGCGACGATGGTCGAGGAGGGCCGCAAGCTCGCCGCGATTCACGAGAACGCCGTCGTGAAGGTCCCGCTCACCGAGGACGGCCTCAAGGCGTGCCGCGATCTCCGTTCCGACGGACACCGGGTGAACGTGACCCTCTGCTTCTCCGTCTCGCAGGCGCTCCTCGCCGCCAAGGCGGGGGCCACGTACGTCTCGCCCTTCATCGGGAGGATCGACGACATCTCCGGCGAGGGGATGCAGCTGATCCACCAGATCCGTCAGGTGTACGACAACTACGGATACGCCACCGAGATCCTGGCCGCCTCCATCCGCCACCCCATGCACGTGGTCGAGTCGATGCTGATCGGCGCCGACTGCTGCACGATCCCCCCCAAGGTCCTCTGGCAGCTGAGCAGGTACCCGCTCACCGACAAGGGACTCGATGCGTTCCTCCAGGACTGGAATGCGGCCGGCACGGCGATCTGACCGGCCCGACCCGGGACCCGGCGCCGAGGCACCCGCGCGCGCCCCTGCACCGATGCGCTCCGCCCTCGCGCTGACGGCGGCCATCGTCGCGCTCGCCGCCGGCTGCACGCCGGAGCAGGCCGACGCGGGACAGGTCGCGACCGCCGAGCCGCCCGAGGCTCCCGCGCAGGTCGCGCCCTCACCCGCGCGGGCCGAGCCCCAGTCGCTCGACGAGAGCCGGGCCACGGCGATCGTACGGGCCACCTCGCGCGTGGCCCCGGCGGTGGTGAGCGTGAACGTGATCCGGACCTCCGCGGTCCGGCCCCGGACGCTCTGGGAGAGCCTGTACCTGCCCCCGGGAGCGCAGCGACGCAGCGCGGGCTTCGGCTCGGGCGTGATCGTGAGCGAGGACGGGATCGTCATCACGAACGACCACGTCATCAGCGGTGCCTCCCGAATCCAGGTG
>CALJLC010000250.1 GCA_937982605.1 uncultured Gemmatimonadales bacterium
GTGCGACGCTTCGTCCGGATGATCGGGCCGTACGATCACTACGCCATCAACTGGGGGTACCGCGTCATCCCCGACGCGGCGACGCCCGAGGACGAGAAGCCGATCCTGGACGCCTGGATCCTGGAGCGGGCGGACGACCCGATGTACCGGTTCGGCCCGGTGAGCGGACCGATCCTGAGCCCCGAGATCCAGACGGAGGATCTCGGAGACGATCCGGTCGCGGCGAGCGGATTCGGGATCGCCAACCTCAAGCGGGTCCTGCCCAATCTGCCCGAGTGGACCGCGACAGAGGGCGAGAGCTGGGGCGACCTCGCCGAGATTTACGGCGAGCTCGTGGGGATGTGGGGACGCTACGTCGGCCACGTGCGCACGGTCGTGGGCGGGGTCTACGCCGACGAGAAGGCCACCGACCAGGCCGGTGGCGTCTTCGAACCGGTCCCGGGGGCACGACAGCGCGCCGCCACGCGCTTCCTCGTCCAGCACGTCTTCCGCGACGTCGCCTGGCTCAACGAGCCGGAGATCCTGGCGCGGATCGAAGGGACCGGGGCGATCGACCGGATCCAGAGGGTTCAGGTCGGCACGCTGAACGGGCTGCTCCAGCCCGAGCGGATGGTGCGCATGAGCGAGGCGGCGCTGGTCGACGACGGCGCGTACACGCTCATGGCCTTCTTCGACGACCTCGAGGACGGCATCTGGTCCGAGCTCGAGTCGGGGCATGCGATCGACACGCACCGTCGTGCCCTCCAGCGCGCGCACCTCGAGCGGCTGGCGTGGCTCATGAGCGACGAGGCCGACGAAGACGAGGACGGACCGAGCGTCCTGCGCTCGGACGTGCGCCCGCTCGCGCGCGCTCAGCTCGGCCGCATCCGGGCGGCGGCGGCCGAAGCGGGCGGGCCCGACCGGATGACCGAGGCCCACCTGGCCGACGTCGTGGCGCGGATCGACGCGATCCTGAGTGACTGATGGCCGCCGGCGTCCGCACATGGGTCGTGAGGGTCCTCCTGGGAGCCCTGACCCTCGTGGTGGCGGCGATCGCGGGTGGCTGGGTCGCGAGCTCGGTGCGGCTGGGACGCGCCTTCGACGTGCCCGATCACGGGACACGGGCCGCCGCCGACTCGACGTCGGTCGCCCAGGGCGAACGGCTCGCTCGCATCCTGGGGTGCGCCGGTTGCCATGAAGCGGACCTCGGGGGGCAGATCTTCGTGGAGGAGCCCGGCCTCGGCCGGATCACGGCGTCCAACCTCACCGAGGTACGAGACCGCTACTCGGATGGCGACTTCGAGCGCCTCCTGAGGCACGGCGTTCGCCCGGACGGCTCGACGGTGCTGCTGGCGATGCCGTCGAACGCATTCGCGTATCTCGCCGACGACGACGTCGCGTCGCTCATCGCCTTCGTCCGCTCCGTCCCCGACGTCCAGCGCGAGCTCCCCGAGACGCGCGTCGGTGTGGCGCTACGCTTCTTCTCCTTCGTCGAGGAGCTCCGGGCCGCGGCGCTGATCGACCAGGAGCGACCCCACCCGCCGACGGCCGATCGGTCCAGCCCCGAAGCGTTCGGCGCGTATCTCACGCGCACGATCTGCACGGAATGTCACGGAGCCGATCTGAGAGGCGAAGCGTCGGACTTCCTGGTCACGCCGAGCCTCGGGGTCGCTGCGGGCTACACGCCGGAGCAGTTCCGCCGTCTCCTGCGCGAGGGGGTCGCGGCCAGCGGTGAGCCGCTGGATCTCATGGCGGAGGTGGCCCGCGGGCGCTTCACGCACTACACCGACGAGGAGATCGAGGCGATCCACGCCTTCGCGCGTTCGCTGGCCGGCTCCCCCGGGGGGTAGGCGCCCGGGTCACTCCTCCCGGCGAGCGTGGCGACGCCAGTCGTCCGTCAGCATGCCGTGGTAGCCCCAGTTCTCCTCGCGGACCTCGTCGATGACGATGTGGATGTGCTCGGGCCGCTTCCCGAGCACGCGCTCCAGCGTCTCGGTGAATTCCCGCACGACTGCGGTCTTCTGATCGCGGGTGACGCCTTCGGTCACCTCGAGGCGGATGTACGGCATGGGTCTCGGGGTTCGGGTCGGGAGGATCCGGTCGGGGTCAGCAGCTGTCGCAGCCGGTGTCGTCGACGGGAGCGCACCCCTCGGTGGAGCGGCGCTGCCAGTCTACGACGGCCCCGGAACGATCGCGCTCGACCGCGCAGCACTCCAGGAGCCGGTCGCGGAGCAGTCGCCGGCCGCGCTGGACGCGCGACTTGGCGCCCGAGACCGAGAGGCCGAGCCGGGCCGCCACGTCCTTCTGACGTGCTCCTTCGACGTCGGACAGGCTGACGGCGCCCCGGTACTTCGCGGGCAAGCCGTCGATGAGCGGACGGAGGCAGCGGGCGAGCTCGGCGCGCGCGTCCTCCACCTCGGCGGCCGCGTCGTCCGAGGCGGCTCCCAGCGTGCGCGACTCGACGTCCCTCGGAAACGCCTCGATCGCCCGGGCGGCGGTCGTCCGGGTGCGGTGCCGGTCGATGAGGACGTTTCGCGTGATCTGGTACAGCCACGCGTCCAGTCGGGCCTCGTCGTCGAGGCTCTCCGCCCGCTCCAGCGCCCGCACGAAGACCTCGTGGACGACGTCCTCCGCGTCCTCGGGATCGTCGAGCCTCCGGCGCGCGAATGCGACCAGCCGGGCACGGCTCTCCTCCCACCCGTCGGGCCGATGAAGGCGCTCGGCGGGGGGAGGAAACACGCTCACCGGCATCCGCAGCCGCCGCCGGCGGAAGCGGTGGAGCCGCAGCACTCGCCCTTGTCTTCGGGCTCGCAGCAGACGTCCTGCTCGGACGTGGAGCAGCAGGCGGCCGCCTGGGTCGGTACCTCGACTTCGTCCGTGGGGTCGAGGATCGCGCGAGCCCGGCGGGCGGCGTCGCTCAGGGTATCCGTGGTCATGTCGCTCACTCCTGCTCAAGGGTGTCGAAGGTTCGTTCATCCGGGTAGACGGACGAGCGCGCAGAAGGACGCAAAGGGGGGCCACGAGATCGACCCTGACACCGTCGCCGGACGACGCGCTACCTTAGGGCCGCACCGCATCCCGCCCTGGGCGGGAACAGCCGGGGTGGCGGAACGGTAGACGCGGCGGACTCAAAATCCGCTGTCCGAGAGGGCGTGCGGGTTCGATTCCCGCCCCCGGCATGACGGATCGGGATCGGAGGGTTCACGTAGAGGGAGGAGGAGGACGATGATGAAGCGAATGCGTGCCTGGCTGGTCGTGCCCGTGGCTGCGCTCTCGTTCCCGCTGCAGGCGTCCGCCCAGGACGTGGCGGGCGTCGAGCACGCCGCGCTGAGCTACCTCGAGGGCTTCTACGAGGGCGACCAGGACAAGATCCGGCGCAGCGTGCACCCGGACGTCGTGAAGTTCGGCTTCTTCCCCGCCGAGGGCGGGGGCTACGCCGGGGAGCCGATGAGCTTCCAGGCGATGCTCGACTTCGCGGCCGACGTGCGAGCCCGCGGGAACCACCCGCCCGCCGACGCCCCCAAGAGCGTCGAGATCCTCGAGGTTCTCGACCAGACCGCGGCGGCCAAGGTCACCGCCTGGTGGGGCTCGGACTATCTCCATCTGGCCCGCTACGACGGGGAGTGGAAGATCGTGCACGTCCTCTGGCAGACGCCCCCGCCGGGAGCGTAGACCGCCGGTTCACGGCGCGTCGTCCGCGACCGCCCGACGTCGCTCCGGGCCGTGCCGGGAGCGGGGGACGTCGCCCATGACGCTGCCCGGGGTCGCCTTGGGACGGCTCCCCGTCGTGTCTATAATTACAGGCTGTGGACGAAGCCTCGCCGGACGCCCCGCGCAGTGGCCGGCTCAAACGGAGAGACGATGGCAGAGAACGGCAGCGAAGGGTCCAACACCCTTTCCATCCGCGACAATCGCACGGGCCGGGAGTACGAGGTCGAGATCCTCGAAGGCGACGTGATCCGCGCGATGGACCTGCGCCAGATCAAGGTGAACGAGGACGACTTCGGGATGATGGCGTACGATCCCGCGTTCACCAACACCGCCTCGACGCGCAGCACGATCACGTACATCGACGGCGGGAAGGGGATTCTCCGCTACCGCGGCTACCCGATCGATCAGCTCGCCGAGCACAGCTCGCACCTGGAGGTCGCCTACCTCCTCCTGAAGGGGGAGCTTCCGACCCAGTCCGAGCTCGACGCGTTCGTCCACGACGTCACGTTCCACACGTACGTCCACGAGAACTTCCTGGAGCTCTTCCGCTCCTTCCGCTACGACGCCCACGCGATGGGCATGATGGTTTCGGGCGTCGCGGCGCTGTCCACGCTCTACCCGGAGTCGAAGAACGTCCGGGACGCGCGCAACCGGTGGGTCCAGATCGTCCGGCTCGTGGCCAAGATGCCGACGCTCGCGGCCTTCGCGTACCGGCACCACCGCGGTCTGCCGCCGGTCTACCCGGAGAACGAGCTCGGCTACACGGCCAACTTCCTCAACATGCTCTTCCGCATCGGCACGAGGGAGCACAAGCCGAATCCGGTGCTGGAGCGCGCGCTCGACATCCTCTTCATCCTGCACGCCGACCACGAGCAGAACTGCTCGGCGACGACGATGCGCGTGATCGGCTCGGCGGAGGCGGATCCGTACTCCGCGCTCGCCGGCGCCATGGGCTCGCTCTACGGCCCGCTCCATGGCGGGGCGAACGAGGCGGTGCTCCGGATGCTCGAGCGGATCGGGACGGTGGACAACATCCCGGACTTCATGGAGGGCGTGAAGAACCGCAAGGAGCGCCTCATGGGCTTCGGCCACCGCGTGTACAAGGCGTACGACCCGCGGGCGGCGATCATCAAGCGCACGGCCGACGAGGTCTTCGAGGTGACGGGCCGAAACCCGCTCCTCGACATCGCGCTCGAGCTCGAGAGGATCGCGCTGAACGAGGACTTCTTCGTGGAGCGCAATCTGTACCCGAACGTCGACTTCTACTCGGGCCTCATCTACCAGGCGATGGGCTTCCCGGTCGAGATGTTCCCGGTGCTCTTCGCGATTCCCCGGACGGTCGGCTGGCTGGCCCAGTGGGAGGAGATGCTCGAGGACCCGGAGCAGCGGATCGCTCGGCCGAGGCAGGTCTTCGTCGGCCAGGAGGAGCGGGACTTCGTCCCGATCGACGACCGGGGCTGAGGCGCCGGACACCACGAACGCGGGGGCGCGACCCCCGCCATGGAGGGGCGCCCGGCAGCGGGCGCCCCTCTCGCTTCAAGGAGAGAGGATGAGCGACCACGTCTGCATCGACCTGCGCCACCTCGACCTCGAGGGCGCCATCGCGTGCTACGTCGTGGCCGGACCGGAGCCGACGATCGTCGACCCCGGCCCGACGACTTCCCTCGATCGCCTCGTCGAGGAGCTGGAGGCGCTGGGCATCGGCCCGGACGACCTCCGGCACGTGCTGCTCACGCACATCCACCTCGACCACGCCGGCGCCACGGGCCATCTGCTCGAGCTGTTCCCGAGAGCCCGTGTGCAGGTCCACGAGGATGGCGCGTCACACATGGTGGATCCCGAGCGCCTCGTCTCGAGCACGCGGCGCACCTTCGGGGAGCTGCACGACAGACTGTGGGGTGAGGTGAAGCCCGTTCCGGCGGATCGAATCGACGCGTGGCGTCCCGGTGAGGCGGGGCCCTGGCAGGGCCTGCGCCCGATCGCCACGCCGGGGCACATCGCGCACCACGTGGCGTATCTGGACGAGCGGGACGGCACGCTGTTCTCCGGAGACTCCATGGGAATCGCCCTGGGAAGTGGCCCGCAGCACCCGCCCACGCCGCCTCCCGCGGTAAACCTGCCGGACTGGCGACGTACGCTGGAAGAGATCGGCAGGATCGGTCCCGAGCGGTTCGGGGCGACGCACTTCGGCTTCCATGACGACGTGGAGCCGAGGCGCGTACAGCTTCGGGAGCGGCTGGACGCGCTCGAGGCGCGGGTTCGCGCCGCGATCGCGGAGGGGATCGACGAGGAGGAGGCGGATGCAGCCCGGTTCGAGTCGGAGGTCCGGGCCGAGCTCGCGCCGTTCATCGGCGAGGAGCGGGTGAACCGCTACTTCGACATGTTCCCGGCCGCGACCGACTGGACCGGGGTGGCGTTCTACGTGAAGCGGAACCCGTGAAGAGGCGAGTCGTGATGAGGTCGAACTTGAGGATGGGGATCCGGCTGACGGCGGTCGCGGTCGTGCTTCTGGCTGCCGGACCGGGATCGACCCGGGCCCAGCAGGCCGTCCGGCGGGCGATCCCGGCCCCCCTGGCCACCCCCCCGACGTCCAGCGCGCGCTGGACCGCGGCTGGCGCTCCGAGGACGGCAGCCCGGGATACGACTACTGGCAGAACTGGGCCGGCTACGACATCCGGGCCCGGCTCGATCCGGAGACGGGCCGTGTGGAAGCGAGCGCGCAGATCCTCTACGCGCACGTCGCGCCGGCGAACCTCAACACCGTCTTCCTCCACCTCCACCAGAACCTCCACAAGGAGGGGGCGCCGAGATACGAGTCCCAGGAGATCACGGGTGGCGTGACGATCCGGAGCCTGGCCGCCGATGGCGAGGAGCTCACGGAGCGCCCGGCGTCGGAGGGACCGGGCTGGGAGGTCGACGGCACGATCATGACCGTGCGCCCGTCGATCCGCCTCGAGCCGGGCGACACGCTCCAGCTCGACATCGAGTGGGAGTTCACCGTGCCACAGAACGGCGCGGGACGCATGGGCCACTCGGACCGCGAGATGTACTTCATAGCGTACTGGTTCCCGAAGATGGCCGTCTTCGACAACCTGCGGGGCTGGAACGCCCAGCCGTACCTCGGCAACGCCGAGTTCTACGACGAGTTCGGGGACTACTCGGTGGAGATCACGGTTCCGACCGACTGGACGGTGATGGCCACCGGCGAGCTGCTGAATCCTCAGCAGGTGTATTCGGCGATCACGCTCGAGCGCCTCGCCGAGGCCGCGACGTCGGACGAGCGCGTGGTGATCGCCGACCAGGCGTCACGCGACGCGGGCACGGTGACCGCCGACGGCACGGACGGGTGGCTCACCTACCGCTTCCGGGCGGACAACGTCCGCGACTTCACCTGGACGACCTCGAACGTGCAGCGGTGGGACGCGACGTCGGCGCGGGTGGGCCCGGTCGTGGACCTCGGGCGCGACGAGTGCGACGAGGAGGAGGACGAGGACTGCCCTGAGGTCGCGGACGACGAGGCGGCGCCGGGAGACAACGGCTCCGGGGCGCAGCCCCAGCGCCGGGTCCTGATCCACTCCTTCTGGCGCGAGGACCGTGCCCCGCTCTGGTCCGAGCAGTGGCGCTACGCCAAGCAGTCCGTGGAGCATCACTCCGAGTACACGGGCTTTCCGTACCCGTGGCCGCACATGACCTCGGTCGAGGGGGACGACATCATCGGGGGCGGGATGGAGTTCCCGATGCTGACGATCATCGGCCCGTACGACGGGCAGCAGGCGACCGACCTCTTCAACGTCACGTCGCACGAGATCGCCCACATGTGGATCCCGATGATCGTGGGCACCGACGAGAAGCGTTACGCGTGGATGGACGAGGGCTCCACCACCTTCCTCGAGGACGAGAGCAAGATGGCGCTCTGGCCGGGCGTCGATCACCACCGCGTGGAGGCTCGCACGTACCTGCAGGTGGCGCAGGCGCAGATGGAGCAGAGCATGATGCGCCACGGCGACTACTACGAGCCGGGCCCCGGATACGGGGTCGCGTCGTATCCGAAGCCGGCGACGCTGCTCGTGGCGCTCCGCCAGCTGCTCGGCGAGGAGACCTTCCGCGAGGCGTACCGCACGTTCATCCTCGAATGGGCCTACCGGCACCCGAGCCCGTGGGACTTCTTCAACACGATGGAGCGCTTCGCCGAAGAGGACCTCGACTGGTTCTGGACGTCGTACTACTTCGAGACGTGGACGCTGGACCAGGCGGTGCTCTCCGTCACGCCCAAGACGGCCGGTGGCGCGGTCATCCGCATCGTCGATCGCGGCCTCGCCTTCTTCCCGACCTCGGTGCGCGTGCGCACGCAGAACGGGATGGACTTCGTCCACGAGATCCCGGTCGAGCACTGGCTGGACGGGAACCGCGAGTACGAGATCGACGTGGCGGCGTCGGCCGGCCCGGTCACGCGGGTCGAGGTCGACCCGCAGGGGTACGCGCCGGACGTGGACCGGACGAACAACTTCTGGCCACGAGGCCGCTAGGCGCGGGAGCGCGGCGCCCGGTGTCGTGAGGCACCGGCGTCACGCCTCGCGTTCGTCGTCTTCGACCCGGGCCGCGAAGCCCACCACGGTGCCGCAGGGAGCCCGCACGAAGATCTCGTCCATCCCGTAGAAGGTCTGGCGGCGCGGGACGAGCACCTCGGCGTCTCCGATGGCCTCGAGGATCTCGTCGATGTCCTCGACCTCCATGAAGAGCGTGACCGTCGAGCTCGCCATCTCGTCGGCGAGCCCCTTCGGCGCACCCGACGCGCCGAGGTCGGCCTCGACGCTGGCGCGGGACTGATACATCAGCTCGATCCCGTCCCGGTTCAGCATGGCGAAGCCCGTGGCATCGCCGTGCGGGACGGTCACGGTGAGCTCGAATCCGAGCCCTTCGGTCCAGAAGAGGAGGCAGGGCTCGATCCTGTCGACCGTGATGAGGGGTGTGGCCTTCTTCATGGAGTCCTCCGGTTCGGTGTCGGGACGATCGGGCGGGTGGGTATCCTGCTGGTGGCGCGCGCTCACCCGAAGCTCTTGATGCCCGGTGGGCTCTGCCGCAAGGCCGTGAGGTATCGGTACGGATCCGGGACCGGCTCCTCCGCCTTCGTGTCCGCCCAGTACTCGAGCGGCTCGGGGAGCGAGGCGTGGAAGTGCTCGAGCTCACGGGGCAGGGAGACGCCGGAGACGGCTTCGCCGCTCTCGCCGGTCGGAGCGAGCTCGCCGTCACCGGCGTGCTCGCGCACGAGCGCGGGCTCGGGCAGCGCCGCCGGCGCGCCGAAGCGATCGCCGGCCGAGTCGCTCCGCGCGATTCCGTTGCCCCCGCCGCGTCGCACCTCGGTCCGGGCGTAGGAGCGGGACAGGCCCCGGCGGCGCACCGGGGTGCCGG
>CALJLC010000251.1 GCA_937982605.1 uncultured Gemmatimonadales bacterium
GTGGCTCCGATGGTCGAGGGGCTCGGGGAGAAGGCCGGACCGCTGCTCTTCCAGTTCTCGCCGATCCACCCCAACCTCGTGGGCGGGCGCGGCGCCTTCCTCGCCCGCCTGCACCGCTTCCTGGACCGCCTCCCGGAGGGGCCGCTGTACGCCGTCGAGCTCCGAACGCCCGCCTTCCTGACGCAGGAATACGCGGACGTGCTGGAAGCCACGGGGGCGGCGCACTGCTACAACGTGCATCCGGCCATGGCGCCGCTCGAGCAGCAGGCGGCGTCCATCTCGCCCTTCTACCAGCCCGCCCTGGTCGTCCGCTGGATGCTGCACGCCGGGCTCCGCTACGACGCCGCCAAGGACCGCTACGAGCCCTTCGACCGCATCGTGGACGAGGACGCCGAGTCCCGGGAGCGGATCGCGCAGATGGTGCTCGACGCGGCCGTCGCCGAGCGCGGCTCGTTCGTCGTCGTCAACAACAAGGCCGAGGGCTCCGCACCGCTGTCGATCGTCCGGCTCGCGGAACGGGTCGCGCACTGGGACGACGCCTCCGATGCTGCGTAGCCCGCGCGTCTGGCTCGTCGCGGCCGGCGGGTGGCTCCTCCTCGCCGCGCTGGCCCATTCGGCGGCGCACGTCTGGTACTACGTGCTCGAGAACGACCTCGTCGGCATGCGGGAGTTCGCGGTCGACGCGATGAAGCAGGCCCAGTCGCTCGAGCCGCTCCGCCCGAGCCTGTGGCGGCAGTTCCGAGCCTTCTCGATCGGCTTCGGGCTCCTCTTCTGGTTCGCGGGCGCCGGGAATCTGCTCCTGTGGTGGACGCGCGTCCCGGCCGACGCACTCCGGATCTTCACGCTGCTCGCGACGGTGTTCTGGACTCTGGCGTTCGGGCTCTTCGCCTTCGTCGACCCGGTCATCCAGCCGATGCTGGTGGCCGGCGTGGCGGTGCCCCTGCACGGCATCGCCTTCCTGACCGCGGACCGCGAGGCCTCCGCCGGGAGCAACGCCGAGCTCTAGCGGGCCACGGCGCCGCGGTGCTCGCGAGCCGCTTCCAGCACGCGGTGCACGTCCGAGTCGTCGTTGTAGACGCCGAAGGAGAAGCGCAGCACGCCGCTGCGCAGCGAGAAGACGATCCCGGCGTCGACCAGGTGCCGGTGCAGCGCGTTCACCTCCGGATCGTCCGCCGTGTAGTGGCGCCCGCCCCCGAGACGGCCCGACGAGACGATGTGCGCCAGGTGGGGCCCCGGAGCGCCCCCCAGCACGGGCAGGCCGAGCTCGATCAGACCCTCCGCGAGGGTCGCCGCCAATCCGCGCACGTGCCGCTCGATGGCCGTTACGCCGATCTCGTGAATCACACGCAGCGCTTCCCGCGTGGCCGACATGCCCAGGTAGTTGTAGTTGCCCAGATCGAAGCGGCGCGCCCCGGCCGCGTACTCGAGGGGGCCGTCCGAGTAGGCGGTCTCGTGGGCGTCGAGCTCGATCCCGTAGCGGGCCACATGGATCGGCACCAGGGATTCGGCCACTTCGCGCCGCACGTACAGGAAGCCGAAGCCGTAGAGGGAGAGCAGGCACTTCTGACACGCCGCGGCCAGGCCGTCGATGCCGAGCGCGTGCACGTCCGTGACCGCCGCACCGACGGACTGCGCCGCATCCGCCAGGGTGAGCGCCCCGACCTCGCGGGCGCGCCGAACGAGCGGCTCGATCTCGGTCACGAAGCCGGGGGCGAAAGAGATCGTCGGAAAGGTCACGACCCTGGTGGATGCGTCCATGGCGGCCACCATCGCCTCGACGGGCATGTGGCCGCCCTCGGCCGGCGGCACGGCCCGGACCTCGACGCCGTGGCGCCGCGCGAGGTTGTACCACAGGTAGATGTTGTTCGGGTGCTCGAGCTCCGGGCAGATGACGACGTTGTCCTCCGCGCTCCACTCGAGGCTCGCTACGAAGAGGTTGAGCCCCTCGGAGACGTTCTTGGTGATGCCGATCTCGTCGGCATCGGCACCGATCAGCCGGGCGAACGAAGCGCGCGTCTCGTCGACCTGCTCGCGCAACCGGTCCTTGTCCGCCGTGCCGTCGACGGCGTCGTCGACGTGGGCTCGCACGACGTCACGAACCGAGGTGGGCAGGAGCCCGTTGGCCGCGATGTTGAGGTAGACCTGCCGGTGCGCGCCGGGAAAGAGCGCGCGAACCTTGGCGTTCATGCATGATCTCCGGTGGTTGTTCGGCCCCGTCGAGCCTCGGATGCGGCCACGAGCGACGTCCCGACCAGGTCGCCCATGACGTTGATGGTGGTGTTCCCCATGTCGACCAGCCGATAGATGCCCCCGACGATGGCGGCGATCTCGATGGGGAGGTTGAACGCCTGAACGTAGATCAGCGCGATGACGAATCCACCGCCGGGGATGCCCCCCGAACCCTCGGAGAGCAGCAGCCCGACGAGCACGATCGAGAAGAGCGCCGCGGGGGCGAAGTCCACGCCGGCCGCCTGGGCGGTGACGAGGAGCACGGCACCGAGCATGACCGACGTGCCATCCTTGTTGAGCTGCGCGCCGAGGGGGAGCGTGAAGGCGTACAGGGAGCGCGGCAGTCCGATCTTCTCGGCCATCTCCAGCGACACCGACAGAGACGCCAGGCTCGACGTGGTGGCCGCGGTCGTCGCCCACAGGGGCCCGGTGTCGGCGAGGAACCGGATGGGCCGACGCTCGGTGAAGAGGCGCAGGAGCAGCATGTATCCGCAGAAGACGACGAGCTGCGCGGCGTAGACGCCGAGCAGGAACCGGGTCATGGGGCCGAGGAGCGCGGCACCGTAGCGCCCGACCGTGACCGCCATGAGCGCGCCGATCCCGATCGGGGCCGTGAGCAGCACGAGGTCGACGAGCTTTCGCAGCAGCCCGGCCAGATCGGAGTACGCACCGGCCAGCCGCTCCCGTGGCTCCGCGGGCAGCAGGAGCGTGGCCACGCCGAGCATCAACCCGATGATCACGATCTGGACGACGTCGCCCTCGGCGAAGGCGGCGAAGACGTTCGTGGGCACCATGCCCAGGAGCACGTCGGTGACGGACGGAACGGTACCGACCGTGCCTTCGACCGTCTCGGTCAGCTGCATCCCGACGCCGGGGCGGAGCACGGCCATCGCGCCGAGCCCCAGGAGGAGCGCCAGCACGTCCGTCGAGACGTAGTAGCCCATGATCTTGCCCGCGAGCCGGCCGAACGTCCGGACGTCCGTGAGCGCCGTGAGCCCGGCGAGCAGGTTGAAGAAGACGAGCGGGATGGCGGCCAGCACGAGGAGCCGGATGAAGAGGTCTCCGAGGGGCTGGACCACCACGATCCGGTCACCGAGGGCGGCCCCGGCCACGGAGCCGACGGCCATCCCCACGAGAATGCGGGTTCCGAGTCCCGGGCCCGGGCGGCTCTTCGTCATGACGCGGAACTTGCCCTCGGACCCCCGAAGGGCAAAGAGTGGGGCATGAACAGACGCCATCTCCGGGCCCTCGCGGTCACCGCGCTCCTCGCGGCCGCCGCGTGCGGCGGTTCCGAGCCCGAGGAGCAGACCGAGCTCACCCGCGCGCAGAAGGACAGCATCGTCGCGGACCTGCCGATCCCGGGTGCCCGGGGCGTCGGCAACGCGATGGAGGCCCGCGACCGAGCCAACGCACGCGCGGCGCAGCACGACTCCATCGGGAACCGTCCCTAGGAGGCGCCTCCCCGGTGGCGGTCAGCCCGCCTCCGGATCCCGTGACGATTCCCGGGTGGGCGCGCTGCGCTCTCCCGCGGTCAGCAGCCGGTCGGTGAAGTCCTGCCGCTCCTCCATGAGCTGCAGCCGCGCGTTCATCGTCTCGAGCAGCTCGCGCATCTGATGCACGTCGCTCTCGAGGCCCGCCTGCCTCTCCTGGGCGAAGAGCTCGAGCAGCTCGGAGACCCGCTTGGCGATCGGACGCAGCACCGCGACTCCGCCGACCGTCAGGATGAAGACGATCGAGACGATCATCGGGGCGATGAACTCCCATTCCATCGGAATCTCCGGGCGTGTGGGACGGGCGTACCCTTGCCTACGGACGCGCTCGGCCGCCCGTTTCGCGGCGTGCGCTCGGGCGTGTGGTACCGTTGCCGGACCCGCACGGGGACGCCGCGGTGGTGACGGCGGGACGCCGCCGCGTATGTTAGTGGGCCGATCCGATACGATGGAACAGGAATCCATGAGCGCTCGCAGCCCCCTTCCGACCTTGCTGGTCGCCGTGCTGGCCCTGTCGGCCTGCTCGGGCGCCGACGCCGCGCCCGGCTCCGACTCCGAGGCGGCGTCCGCCGCGGACGCCTCCAGCCGGGCGATGTCCGCCGGTGCCGATCTCCCCACGGTGCTGGTGTACAAGACGCCGACGTGCGGATGCTGCAACGGCTGGGTCGAGCACCTCGAGGAGGCGGGCTTCACGGTCGACGCGCGCAACGTGCGCGACCTCATGACGATCAAGGTGGACGGGGGCGTGCCGACGAGCGCTTCGTCCTGCCACACGGCCATCGTCGACGGCTACATCGTCGAGGGCCACGTTCCCGCCGATCAGGTGAAGCGCCTCCTGGCCGAGCGGCCCGCGGTGGCCGGGATCGCGGTCCCCGGGATGCCGATCGGCTCGCCGGGCATGGAAGGTCGGAACGCGCAGCCGTATCAGGTCCTGTCGTTCGCCCACGACGGCAGCATGGAGGTCTTCGCCGAGGTCGATCCCCGCTAGGCGCTCCGAACGCCGCCGAGGTCCCGCACCGCCATGCCGCCGCCGAAGCCCGTCGTCGTCGTCCTCGAGGATCAGCCGGAGCTGGGGCGGGTGATCCGTGAGGTGCTCGGCTCGGAGGGCTTCGACGTCCGACCGGTACAGGACACCACGAGCGCGCTCCGGATCCTGCGCGAGGAGAAGGTGGAGTTCCTCGTCTCCGACCTCTCCTCGGACGTCGGCGCCGGCGGGGCCGACCCGCTCGAGGCGCTGGCGTCGGAGTTCGATGCGCTCCCGGTCATCGTGATCCGGAACGCGCGCGCCGACGACGTGCCCTTCTTCGGCCGCTGGCACGAGGACGGCTCCCGGCTGTATCTGCGTCGCCCGTTCCGGCTGGACGACCTGGTCTCCGCCGCCCGCGAGGTCCACAGCAAGGTCTGAGCGCGGCCGGCCAGCCGGGTGCGGTCAGTCGTCGTGGAGGATCCGCTCCGCCGGATCGTCGAGGTCGTCGAACTGGCCGCTCCGAACCGCGCCCAGGAAGAGCACGAGGAAGATCAGGGCGACGCCGACCGCGATCGGGATCAGGAAGGTGATCGCGATCACGCTGCCCGCGCCTCCTCTCGTGCGACCCGTCGCTCGACACGCGCCGCGCCGGCGATCACCATCCCGCTCGACAGGGGCATCAGCACCGCGGCGACGAGCGGATTGACCCAACCCGCGGCGGCGGCCGAAACGGCCGCGACGTTGTAGGCGATGGCGCGGAGCTGACTCGCTCGGATCGCCCGGCGACAGATCCGACTGACCCGAACCCCCGAAACGAGCGGACGCACCGAGCCGACTGCGAGCACGGCGTCCGCCGTGAGGATGCTGGACGCCGCCCCGGAGCCCATCGCCACCGAGACGTCGGCAGACGAGAGCGCCGGCCCGTCGTTCATCCCGTCTCCGGCGAAGAGGACCCGATGCCCGTCGCGCCGCCACGCTTCGATCCGTTCGACCTTCTGGCCGGGGCCGTACCCCGGCCACGCCTCGACGTCTCCGAGCGTCCGTGCGATCCGGAGCGTCGGCTCCGGTCCGTCTCCGCTCAGCAGAGTCACGCGCAGGCCCAGTCCAACCAGCGCGGCCACGGCGGCGGACGAGTCCTCACGGATCCGGTCTCCGAAGCGGATGAGGCCGCGGTGGCCGCCGGGCCCCTCGAGCACGACGACGTCCGCACCACCGCCGCGGATGCGCCAGGGCGCTCCGTCGACGACACCCGAGATCCCCGCACCCACTTCTTCGTGGACCTCCTGTGCGGCCGGAAGCGGAATGCCGCGCGCCACCGCCTCGCGGACGATCGCGACACCGATCGGGTGGCGGCTGAACCGCTCCAGACCGGCGGCGATCCTGAGATCGTACTCGTTCGCCGAGACGATCTCGACCGCACCCTCGGTGACCGTCCCCGTCTTGTCGAGCGCGACCAGGTCGACCTCGGCGGTCGCCAGCAGCGCATCAGCGGACCGGTAGAGGAGTCCGCGACGAGCCGCGGCGCCCAGCCCCGCCGCCGCGGTCAGGGGTCGCGAGAGGGCGAGCGCGCACGGGCAGGCCACGATCAGCACGGCGATGGTCGTCGTGAGCGCTCGGGTCGGGCCCTCCAAGACGAGCCATGCGCCGAACGTCACCAGGGCGACCGCCAGCGTGGCGGCGGTGAACCACGGCGCGATGCGATCGGTCGTGGAGAGGCGGGCCCTGCGGTCGGTGGCCCGCCGCAGCTCCTCCGCCATCCGCGAGACGACGGTGCCGTCCGCGGCGGTCGTCACCTCCACGGTCAGCGCGCCGCCCGTCAGGACCGTGCCCGCCCAGACCTCGTCACCCTCGGCCACCGCCACCGGCTCCGACTCACCGGTCAGCAACGACCGCTGCAGCCACCCGCGCCCGGACACGACTCGGCCGTCGGACGGCACGTCTTCGCCTGCACCCAGCACGATCCGATCCCCGGGCAGGAGCGAGGAGGACGCAACGACATCGATCGCCTGGCCGACGACCCGTCGGGCGGTGGCGGGGACCGTCGCGGCCAGCGTCACCGCCGCCTCGGCGGCACGCCGTCGGCCGCCCGACTCGAGCACCCGCCCCGCCAGAAGGAGGGTGACCAGCATGGTGAGTGAGTCCAGGTAGGTGTCGAACCCGAGCAACGTGCCGGCGAGCCCCTGGCCGTAGAGGACGGCAATGGCCAGGGCGATGGGAGCGTCCATGTGCAGAACACCGTGGCGCAACCCCGTCCAGGCGCCGTCGAAGAACGGCTGTGCGCACCAGAGAGCGACCGGCGTCGCCAGGGCCAGGGACACCCACCGGAAGAGCGCCACGTAAGCCTCGTCCATCGAGCCGATCCAGCCGGCGTAGATGGCCGCGGAGAAGATCATGACGTTCGCCGCGGCGAACGCCGCGACGCCGAGTCGGGTGAGAAGCGAGCGGTCCGGACGCGCCTCATCCCCCAGGATCCGGGGGCGGTAGCCGAGTGAAGCGACCCGCCGAGCGAGCTCGTCGAGCGCGACGGCCTCGGGGTCCCAGCGAAGGCTGGCGCGACCCGTGGCGTAGCTGACCGTCGCGTCGACCACCCCCGGCGTCCGCTCGAGCACGTGCTCCGTCACCCAGACACACGAAGCGCAGCGCAGGCCGTCGATGGCCAGGCGGACCTCGCAGGTTCCGTCGGGCCCCGCCTCCGGCACCACGCCGTTCCAGCGCTCGCGGAGGGGCTCCGGTCGAGGCGGAAGCTCGGTCCGCTCCTCGTAGTACCGCCCCAGGCCCGCCCCCCGGATGATCGCGTACGCGGTCTCACATCCGTGGCAGCAGAAGGTGTCGGCGTCGCCCTCGACCGGCGTTCCGCAGTGCGGACACGAGGCGGATGTGAGCGAACCGGCCGGGGGTCCCGGAACCACCGCTCGCCCTGTCACGCCGTCACTCCTGCTCAGCGCTGGCCGGACTCGTACGACTCGGCGACCTCGTCGGCTCCCTGCACCGCCACGACGATGAACGCGACGTTGACCGCCACCACCACGAGGAGGGCGAGCGTGATCCCGATCGGCCACGCGTGGTCCGACCACCACTTCGGGTCGATGCGCAGCGGCTTCATGGCGCTCCTCCGGTCGAGGCGTCCGTCTTGAAGGTGGTCGGGATCTGCAGCTGGCGTTCGGACGAGGACAGGATCACGCGGAACGGCATCGTGCGGTCCGTCACGGCGGCGGAGGGCAGCCGCACGACCATGGGGACCGTCCTGCTCTCCTCCTCCCCCAGCGCCAGGGGCGAGGCGATCAGCTCCGCGCCCTCCAGCCCCTCGAGTCGGATCTCGAACCGGACCGCGCCTCCCTGTGCCTCGTTGTTCGTGATCTGGAGCAGGTAGGTGTTCCGTACGTACCCGTCTCCGTCCACGGTGTAGAGCGAACCCGGAGCACGGTTCACCGACGCCTCGAAGGGCACACGCACCAGGAGGAGCACCACCGCCGCGCTCACCAGGCCGGCCATGAGCGACCCGTACACGACGGTGCGCGGGCGGAATTGCCGCGGGGGCGCGCCTTCGTCGGCCGCGATGGAGCTGTACCGTACCAGCGTCGGTTGGTCGAACTTCGACATGACGCTCTCGCAGGCGTCGATGCAGCGGGCACACTGGATGCACTCGAGCTGGAAGCCGTCGCGGATGTCGATCCCCTGCGGGCACACCACGACGCACTTCTTGCAGTCGATGCAGCCGCCCTCCGGTCCGCGCGACTTGAGCCTCGGCTCGCCGCGCGCCTCGTCGTAGGAGATGAGCAGCGTCTCGGCGTCCGTGAGCGCGCTCTGGAATCGCGCGTACGGGCAGAGGTAGATGCAGAACTGCTCGCGGAACCAGGTGAAATCGACGTACCAGGCCGCGGTGAGGATGCCGACGAGCGCGTAGGAGGTGGCGCTCGCCTGCCCCGTCCAGAGCGGCCTCGCCCCGGCGAAGATGCTCATGATGGCCATCGCCAGGAGGAACGAGACCGCCGCGAAGAGCGTCCATTTCAACGCCTTCCGCCACGCCCGGTCGAGGGTGAGGCCCTGGGCGTCGCGGCGCCGTCGCTGCGCCCGGTCTCCCTCGATCCAGAGCTCGATGGGACGGATCCAGCTCTCCAGGAAGACCGTCTGCGGGCAGGCGTACCCGCACCAGATCCGGCCGAAGACGGCGGTGAAGAAGAAGAGGGAGAAGGCCAGGAAGAAGAGGAGCAGCGCCAGGAAGATCGTGTCGGATGGGGTGAAGATCGCGCCGAACAGGAAGACCCTTCGGCCGGGCAGGTCGATCTGCAGCAGCGGGTGGCCGCGCATGGTGATCCACGGCGCCGCGAAGAGGAGCACGTGCAGCAGGAGGAACGCGACCCGACGCAGCCTCATGAAGAAGCCGTCGATCGACTGCGGGTAGACCCACTCGCGGGTCC
>CALJLC010000252.1 GCA_937982605.1 uncultured Gemmatimonadales bacterium
CGCGGCGTCATGGTCGACGAGTCCTCGGGCAGCACGGGGCGCCCCACGAGCTGGGTGCGGGGCTGGAAGGAGCGCGAGATCAGCAAGCAGACGCTCCAGATGGCGTACCACAGCGTGCTCGGCGGGGACAACGCGTTCGTGATCAACGCATTCGCGCTCGGCGCGTGGGCCACCGGCCTGAACGTCAGCATGTGCCTGAGCGAGGTCACGGTCATGAAGTCGACGGGCCCGGACATCGACAAGATCGTGCACACGATCGAGGAGTTCGGCACGACGCCGAGCTACATCGTCATGGGCTACCCGCCCTTCCTCAAGACGCTGGCCGACGACCCCCGCGTCGACTGGTCCCGGCACGACGTCTCGGTGGCGTACGGCGGCGAGGGCATGTCGGAGTCGATGCGCGACTACCTGCTGCGGAGCTTCCGCAACGTATTCGGCTCGTACGGGGCGTCCGACCTCGAGATCAACATCGCGGCGGAGAACGAGCGGACGGTGCTCCTCCGCAAGGAGATCCTCGCCAACGAGGCACTCCGGGAGCGTCTCGTCTGGACCGACCTCGGCGTCACACCGATGGTCTTCCAGTACAACCCGCTCGCCTACCACATCGAGACCAACGCCGAGCGGGAGCTCGTCATCACCCTCGCGCGGCCCACCAACATCTCGCCCCGGATCCGATACAACATCCACGACGTCGGGCACGTCGTGGAGTACGCGGACATGATGCGGATCCTCGCCGAGCACAGGCTGCGCGAGCGTTTCGACGGCCTGGAGCCCCGGGTCCAGCTCCCCTTCCTCTTCCACTACGGGCGCTCGGACCTCTCCAGCGACTACTTCGGCGCGAACGGCACGCCGGACGGGGTCCGCGAGGTGCTGTTCGGGATCGAGCGACTCGCGCCCGTGCTGAACACCTTCCGTCTGACCTCGTACGAAGACGAGGCGAACGACCAGCGCATGTCGATCGCCATCGAGGTGGTCGACACGGTGCCCGACGGACTCGACCGCGAGCTCCTCCGCCGCGAGGTCCTCGACCGGCTCGCGGACGTCAACCGCGACTTCGCCAACGCGTACCGGAACACCGCCTCGCCCGAGATGCACCCCGACGTGACCCTGCACGACCGTGGAACCGGCCCGTTCCAGGGCGGGCAGCGCAAGCTGAAGAACGAGTACGTGAAGACCGAGCTGGAGTACGACGCGCTCTGAGCTACCGGGTCCGGACGCAGCCGGCGTCTGCGACCCCGACCGGCGATCGGTGGCGCCCGGGCTGCCGGTGTCGTAAGATCGGCCGCCCTCCCCCTGGGCCCCTCGCTCGGGGCGCACCCTCCTGTTCCGATGACCGCTCCCCGCGCGGGAATCCCAGAGCAGCCGACCCCGGTCACCTCGAGACCGGCGGTGCGCGCGCTCGTCGTCGTGGGTCTGCTGTATCTCTTCCTGGTCGGCGTGAACGGGCTCGGCGCCGGCTTCCGCGCGCTCGGGGAAGGCGTGCTCGATTCCTTCTTCGCCGCGACGGAGAACCCGTTCATCGGGCTCATGGTGGGCATCCTCGCCACGACGCTGGTGCAGAGCTCGTCGGTCACGACATCCATGATCGTCGGGCTGGTGGCGGCACCGCTGAACCCGATCCCCGTGGCCAACGCGGTGCCGATGATCATGGGGGCCAACATCGGCACCACCGTGACCAACACGATCGCCTCGCTGGCGCACATGGGGCGCAAGGAGGAGTTCCGCAGAGCGTTCGCCGTGGCCACGGTGCACGACTTCTTCAACTACATGACGGTGCTGATCCTGCTGCCCATGGAGATCGCCACCGGCTACCTGCGCCGGAGCGCCACCGCGCTGGCGTCCACCCTCTCGGGATTCGGCGGCGCCGAGTACGACAGCCCGATCAAGGAGGCGATCAAGGCCGGCGGCGTGCCCATCGAGTGGGCGCTGAATGCGGCACTCCCCACCGAGCGGGCGGTGGCCATCGGCACGATCGCGGTCAGCGCGGCCCTGATCTTCTTCACGCTGGTGAGCATCGTGCGCGTGATGCGCTCGTCGATGCAGAGCCGGATCGAGGCCCTGGTGTCGCGAGCGCTCGCCAACAGTGCGTGGATCGCGATCATTGTCGGCATCGTCGCCACCGTGATGGTCCAGTCGAGCTCGATCACGACCTCTCTGATGGTCCCGCTGGCAGGAGCCGGCGTCCTGACGCTGCGGCAGGCGTTCCCGGTGACCCTGGGGGCCAATCTGGGTACGACCGTCACCGCCCTTCTGGCCGCCCTTGCCGCGACGGACGTCAACGCCGGGGCGGGTCTGACCATCGCGCTCGTCCACCTGCTCTTCAATCTGACGGGTATGGCCATCATCTATCCGATCGAGCCGCTTCGGAACGTTCCGCTCCGGCTGGCCAGGGGGCTCGCCGACCTCGCCGTACGCTCGAAGGTGCTGGCGATCGTCTACGTCGTCGGCCTCTTCTATCTCATTCCCGTCGTCTTCGCGGTCCTGCACGAGACCGTGGGTTAGGAGTTCTACGATGCTGAGAGAGCTGATGAGCATCCTGCGCTCGAGCGACCCGATCGCCGAGATCGCCGAGGACTTCGGGGACATGATCGGCCTCTCGCGCGATCTCACCTTCCGCGCGGGTCGGATCTTCTTCGACGAGACCGCCGACCCGGACACGGAGCGGCGCGAGGTATCGAAGCAGGACATCGCCATCAACAAGCTGGAACGCTCGATCCGCAGGCGGCTCATCACGCACCTCACGCTCGCCACCGACACCCGGGACGCCGCCTACTGCCTCCTGCTGATGAGCGTGGTGAAGGACATGGAGCGGATCGGGGACTACGCCAAGAACCTCGCCGAGGTGCGGCACGACGGAGGGGCGCCCGTTCCGGACGACGCCCTGGGCGAAGAGCTGCGAGACCTACGCCGGGTGGTGGAAGGGATGCTCGCCGACGCCAGAGACGTGTTCACGTCGTCCCGGAGCCAGGAGGCCGCCGAGATCATCGCGGTGGGTCGATCGGTGAACCGGCGCTGCGATACGCTCATCTCCCAGGTCACACGCAGCGATCACGGCGCCGCGGCCACGACCTCCCTCGTGCTGGGCGCCCGCTACTACAAGCGGATCGGATCCCACCTCCTCAACGTCCTCTCCGGGATCGTCATGCCCCTGCACAAGCTGGACTACTTCGACGAGGACGAGCTGGAAGCCATCCGGGCGGAGGACGAGGAACGATGAGCGCTTCCGCCCGCGGGAGACTCCATCGGGGGTTCGTGCTGCTCACCCTCGCGGCCGTCGCCGGCTGCGGCCGAACACCCGAGGCCCCCGCCGGTGGCGGCACCGCCGCCCTCCCCTTCCCCGACGATCCGACGCTGTGGCCGTCGGTTCGCGAAGAGCGCATTCGGACGCTCCTGGGCCCGGCAATGGTCCGGGCGGGCGTCGACTCGTGGGTGGTCTTCGCTCGCGAGAACGCCAACGACCCGATCGCCACCCACATCGGCGCGGAGAACGCCGGGGGCCTGGCCGCGTTCCTCTTCTTCGTCACGCCCGCGGGCCAGCTGAGCTCGCTCGCGATCTCGCCCTCCAGCGAGGCGACCGCCCTCGCCGAGGTCACGCCGCTCGACACCGTGATGTCGATCCCGCGCGACGCGAGCGCCTACGAGGCGGCGGCGGCCGTGCTGGCGGAGCGGAATCCCGGAACGATCGCCGTCAACAGCAGCGACCGGAACGTGGCCGACGGTCTGTCGTGGACGCAGCGCCGTGCCTTCGAGGCCGCGTTGAGCCCTTCGCTTCGGGCCCGGCTCGTCTCGGCCGGCGATCTCGTCGTCGAGTGGCTGTCGGTGAAGCTCCCGCGCGAGGTCGACATCATGCGGCGCGCGGCCGCCCTGACCGAGCGGCTCGAGCTCGAAGCGTATGCGCAGATCGAGCCCGGCGTCACGACGGACGCCGACGTGGCTCGCTTTCTCAAGCGTCGGATGGCCGAGCTCGGCGTGACCGACGGCTGGGCGCCCGACCAGAACCCCAACGTGAATTCGGGCCCGGACCGTGGGCACTCGCACGCCACGGACAAGATCATCATGCCGGGCGACGTGATCCAGACCGACTTCGGCATCAAGGTGCACGGGACGTGGGTCACCGACATCCAGCGCTTCGCGTACGTGCTCCGGGATGACGAGTCCGAAGCCCCACCCGAGATGCAGGAGCGCTGGGCGCTCGCGAAGGCCGGCAGTCGAGCGGCCTTCGGAGCGATGCGTCCCGGGGCCACGGGCTGGGACGTCGACCGGGCGCAGCGGGCCATGCTCGAGTCCAACGGCTCGATCCCGATCCCGTGGAGCACCGGACACCCCGTCGGCTACTGGGCCCACGACCTCGGGCCTCGTCTCGGGGGCTCGAACTTCGGCCGCCCCGCCGCGGGAGACGCCACCCGGCGGCTCGTCCCCGGCCAGACCTTCGCCTTCGACGGCTTCTTCGGCTGGGAGCAGGGCGACGGGACGACGAAGACGATATCGGTCGAGGAGATGGTCGTCATCACCCCCGACGGGGCCGAATGGCTCGTGCCACCCCAGGAGGAGTGGATCCTGATTCGATAATCTGAGGTTATCGGCGCTAGATGCATCATTGATTTGACTGATATCGCGCCGGCTCAGAGCTTTCGCGCTCTCCCGCCCGTCGAACCACGTGACCCCCGATCGGAAGAGCATCGAACATGGACGGAAGCGCAGGCAGCAACGGCAAGTGCCCGGTGGCCCACGGTGGCCGGATGAGCACCACCAGCGCGGGCACCTCGAACCGGGACTGGTGGCCGAACCAGCTCAACCTCGGGATCCTGCGACAGCACTCGTCGCTCTCCGACCCGCTGGGAAGCGGCTTCGACTACGCCGCCGAGTTCGCGAAGCTCGATCTCGAGGAGTTGAAGCGGGACATCGTCGAGGTGATGACCACCTCGCAGGAGTGGTGGCCCGCGGACTACGGACACTACGGCCCCCTCTTCATCCGCATGGCGTGGCACAGCGCCGGCACCTACCGCACCGGTGACGGGCGCGGGGGCGCGTCGTCGGGCACGCTGCGCTTCGCGCCGCTCAACAGCTGGCCGGACAACGGCAACCTCGACAAGGCGCGCCGGCTGCTCTGGCCCGTCAAGAAGAAGTACGGCAACAAGATCTCGTGGGCCGACCTCATGGTCTTCACGGGCAACTGCGCCATCGAGTCGATGGGCCTGAAGCCGTTCGGCTTCGCCGGCGGGCGCGAGGACGTCTGGGAGCCGGAGCAGGACATCTACTGGGGCGCCGAGACGGAGTGGCTCGGAGACAAGCGCTACTCCGGCGACCGCGAGCTCGAGAACCCGCTCGCCGCGGTGCAGATGGGGCTCATCTACGTGAACCCCGAGGGCCCCAACGGTGAGCCGGACCCGATCGGCGCCGGACGTGACATCCGCGAGACGTTCAAGCGGATGGCGATGAACGACTACGAGACGGTGGCGCTGACCGCCGGCGGCCACACCTTCGGCAAGATGCACGGAGCGGGGGACGCGGCTCTCGTCGGGGCCGAGCCCGAAGGCGCCGGCATCGAGGAGCAGGGCCTGGGCTGGCGGAGCGCCTTCCGCAGCGGCCGGGCCGCCGACGCCATCACGAGCGGCCTCGAAGGGGCGTGGACCCCGACCCCGACGCAGTGGGACAACAGCTACTTCGACACGCTCTTCGGCTACGAGTGGGAGGTGACGAAGAGCCCCGCCGGCGCCTGGCAGTGGATCCCGACCGATCCGGCGGCGGCCGAGCTGGTCCCCGATGCGTTCGACCCCTCGAAGCGGCACGCTCCGGTCATGAGCACCGCCGACATGGCGATGCGCATGGACCCGATCTACGAGCCGATCTCCCGTCACTTCCACGAGAACCCCGACGAGC
Organism: uncultured Gemmatimonadales bacterium; assembly: GCA_937982605.1. Taxonomy (GTDB): domain Bacteria; phylum Gemmatimonadota; class Gemmatimonadetes; order Longimicrobiales; family Gaopeijiaceae; genus UBA2589. Next base: position 5,881 of record CALJLC010000252.1, read on the forward strand.
TCGCGGACGCCTTCGCGCGCGCCTGGTTCAAGCTCACGCACCGCGACATGGGCCCGCGCGCCCGCTTCCTCGGTCCGCTCGTGCCGGACGAGGAGCTCCTGTGGATGGATCCGGTGCCGGCGGTCGATCACGAGCTGATCGACGCGTCGGACGTCACCGAGCTCAAGAAGAAGATCCTCGACTCCGGGCTGACGATCCCGGAGCTCGTCGGCGCCGCCTGGGCGTCGGCCTCCACGTTCCGCGGATCGGACAAGCGGGGCGGCGCGAACGGAGGGCGGATCCGGCTCGAGCCCCAGAAGAGCTGGGAGGTCAACCAGCCGGCGCAGCTCGCGAAGGTGCTCGACACGCTGGAGACGATCCGATCGGACTTCGACTCGGCGCAGTCCGGAGGCAAGAAGGTGTCGCTCGCGGACCTCGTCGTCCTGGGTGGGTGCGCCGCGGTGGAGCAGGCGGCCAGGGACGCCGGGCACGACGTCGAGGTGCCCTTCGCCCCGGGCCGCACCGACGCCTCGGCCGATCAGACGGACGTCGAGGCGTTCGAGGTGCTCGAGCCGGTGGCGGACGGCTTCCGCAACTACCTCAAGACCGAGTACGAAGTCCCCGCCGAAGAGCTCCTGATCGACCGGGCCCAGCTCCTCACGCTCACGGCGCCGGAGATGACGGTGCTGATCGGCGGGATGCGCGCCCTCGACGCCAACAC
>CALJLC010000253.1 GCA_937982605.1 uncultured Gemmatimonadales bacterium
ATGCGCACCTTCGCCGAAGTGGGGCTCGACCGGGTCAAGAACGGCGAGACGACGGTCGAGGAGATCGAGCGCGTGCTCGGCATCGTTCCCGTCCGGGACGAGACCGCGGACACCGTCGGGCCGGTTCTCGTCGTCGAGGACGAGGAGGACGATATGGCGGTCATCTCCCGCGTCCTCGAGAGCATGGGCTTCGAGGTCGTGCAGGCGCGCGACGCCGAGACCGCCAAGGCCATGCTCGACTCCGGAGACGAGGCCTTCTCGTTCATGCTCATGGACCTGTACATGCCCGGCATGGACGGCCGCGAGCTCCTGCGCGGCGTGCGGCAGTCGCTCTCGACACAGTCGCTGCCGGTGGTGGTCCTGACGGCCTCCGCCAATCCGCGCGACGAGCTCGACCTCCTCGAGGCCGGCGCCGACGACTTCCTCCTGAAGCCGGTGGTGGCGGACCGCCTCGAAGCGCGCGTGCGTGCGGTCCTGCGGCGCAGCGGCGTGCGCCTCCAGAAGCAGGCGGGCTAGCCGAGGCTCTTCCGCAGCGTGTCGACGGTCATGGAGAAGGAGCGCATGGCCGAGAGCGGGTCGTAGGCGACGAGCATCGCGCCGCGGTACCCCAGGCGATCGGGGCTTCCGCGTGAGAAGGCCATGAGCCTGCGCGAGAGCGCCTCCTTGGCCTCGGGCGGCCCCGACCGGTCCCCCTCCTCGAAGAGGGCGTTGAGCGGCAGCGGCTGAGGGCGGCCCTCCAGGAGGGCCAACGTGACGATGGCCACGAGCGCGTTGTGCGGGAAGTTGAAGTGGAGCGAGAGCGGCGCCCACGCGTCGCGCGTCGGCCCGTGTCCCTCGAGCTCCTCGAGCAGAGCGCTCCCGTGCTCGTCGAGCAGCCCGCGCAGATCGAGCCAGGTGGAACCGAAGGCCTCGAGGGCCGGAGGCGGCCGGCCGGCGAACGCCCACGGGTCCGCGGCCAGCCCCAGCAGCAGTGAGCCCGTCACGGCGGCGCGCGCCTCCGGGGGTTCGCCGCGGCCCTTCGAGCGGGCCCACGCCCGCGTCAGCGTGTGGACGGTTTTCAGCATCCACGGATAGTCGCCTACGTTGTCGTCCCGCATACGCACGATGTCGCGGCCGTACATCAGCCAGAAGCCCCAGCGCAGGTGCGCGCCGAGCACCGCGGCGCTCACCCGGGCGAAGTCGACCTGATGCGACTCCGGAAGCTCGAGGACGCGTTCGATCACGCGATCGTACGCCTGCTCCTCCGGGTGGAACTGGGAGAGCGCGTAGATCAGCAGCGTCTCCGCGTCGGCTACGAATCGATGCCCGCTCCCCTCGTCACCCTGCAGCGCATCGACGAGCTCGGTGACCCGCTGGAGCGTCGCGCCCGGGTCGTCCGTATCCCAGGCGCGCATCACCGCGAGCGCGAGCAGATGCAGCGCCCAGTAGTCGAGGAAGATCGAGAGCGTGGTGCGCGGATCCGGCTCGGACGCGGACGCCTGTCGGAAGAAGTCGATGAGCAGCACCGGAACGAGCTCGTCGGTGAAGCGGTGCGTCCGGTGGTTCCACGCGTGCAGAACCCGGAAGCCGTCCTGGCGGGTCCGACGGTCGAGCCGGCCCACGGTACGCTCGAAGCTTCGGGGGAGCCCCTCGAAGGCGTGGCCGGTCATCGTCTTGCGCAGCCGCCGCAACGACTCGTCCAGATCGCCTCCCCGCCCCAGCGCGTCGAGGGCGCGCCCGCGCGCCGGACCGTCGAGGAATCCTCCGAGGGCGTCGCAGAGTGCCGCGACGTCGGCCGCGTGGTCGCTCATCGGGCGGGACGTCCCGAGCGGCGCCCGCGGGCCACGTCGGTCATCGGTCGAAGATCGCCTGCAGCGCCGAGGGATCGTTCGTGCGCGTCATCGCCACCATGAGCAGGACCCGGGCCTTCCACGGGCTCAGGTTGTCGGCCTCGACGGCCCCGATCTCCAGCAGGTCGACGTTGTTGGCATACAGCGGCACGATCCGGCCCGTCGGCACCCGCGAGGCGACGACGACGGGAATCCCCGCGGCCCGCACCCTCCGGAGGGCCCCGAGCGTCGGCGTGCTCACGTGCGCGAGGCCCAGGCCGGCGACGACGACACCGTCGAGACCACCGTCGTCGAGGAGCAGCTCGAGCGCGCGGCCATCGGAGCCCGCGTACTCGCTGATGATGACGACGTTGCCCAGCTCGGCATCGGCCGCGAGCGGGATCGTCTGCCTCCGGGTGGGGGCTCGGTAGAAACGCACCGCCTCGATGTCGGCCACGCCGAGCAGCCCGAAGTCGAGGGTGCGGAAGGTCTCCACGTCGAGCGTGTTCGTCTTCGTCACCTCCCGCGCCGCGTTGATCTGGCCGTTCATGACGACCATCGTGCCCATCCCGACGGCTTCCGGCGAAACCGTCACGCGGACCGCGTCGAGCATGTTCCTCGGGCCGTCGGTGTCCCACATCGTCGGCGCCCGCTGAGCGCCCACGACCACGACCGGCTTTTCCGGCGTCACGGTCAGATCGAGGAAGTACGCCGTCTCCTCGAGCGTGTCGGTTCCGTGCGTGACGACGACACCCGCCACGTCGGGCAGCGCCAGGAGCTCGTTGGCCCGCCGTGACAGCCGCAGCCAGATCTCCGGCGTCATGTCCCGGCTGTTGACGTTGGCGATCTGCTCGACGGACACGCGCGCGATCGTGTCCAGCCCCTCCACCGCCTCCACGATCTCGTCGCCGGTGAGCGCGGCGCGCAGCGCGCCGATCTCCTCGTCGTAGGTGCTCGCGATCGTGCCTCCGGTGGCGAGCACGACCACACGCGGGAGCTCGGCGTCGGTCACCGCCTGCCCCGCGGCCCCGGCCGGGGCGAGTGCCATGGCCGGCACGAGGGCCATGACCGGGACGAAGCGAGGGGTCTTCCGTGGCATCATCGCAGCTCCACGACTCCGTTCGGGGTGTCCAGCGTGGCGATCAGGCGGGGAGCTTCGCCGCGGGCGACCTCGATGTCGAGGCCGAGCGCCCGACAAACCCGGCCCACGGGGCCGGGGTCGGGATGCTCGGCGCGCACGCCGACGAAGCGGCACGCCGGGTCCAGCGACTCCGCCGGATGCGGGGAGTCGGCCCAGTCGATGAAGAAGGGCACGACGCCTCCGGCGCGCTCCGCCCAGGGGTCGGTCATCGACCAGCTCAGGATCGAGCCGTCCCCGCGTGCTCGCCGACCTTCCCGGACCTCTCCGAGCTCCACGCCCGCGGCGCGGCCTGCCTCCGCCAGCGCCGGGAGGTCCGCGGCGATCGAGGTGGGCAGCGCGGCGCACCAGGTCACGAGCCGCGGAGCCGCGAGGTCGTCGAGGCCGAACCAGCGGGCCCGGTCGGGCGCCGGCCGCCCGGGATCCGGCGCCACGACCTCCATGTACGCTCGGCCACCGAAGCCGAGAAGCCGGTTCCATGTCCCGAAGCCCTCGTGCCGCCCGCCGGGCTCCATGCGCACACCGAGCAGGCGTTCGACGTGGCGCACGCCGGCCTCCAGCTCCGGCGCCGCGAAGACTAGATGGTCCAGAGCTCCCTCCCGGGCCGGATCGGCCGCACACCGGTGATCGGCTCCGTGGCCGCCACGGCGCCGAGGTAACCCTCCCCGGCGTCGAAGCGCCGGAGCCGACCCGCGGCGGTCTCCGTACCGACGTCGAGGGCACCGCCGCTCCCTTCCCCCCGGCCCTTCATGAGGCGGAGGCCGGCGCCGTGCCGCTTGGCGAGCGCCTCCTTCGCCGTCCACATCCGGAGGAACGCGAGGGGCAGCTCGTCGTCGGCCAGCGCGGCCAGCTCGGCGGCCTCCTCCGGCCCGAACCACCGCTCGGCGATCGCCGAGGCGCGGGAGACCGACCGCATGGCCTCGACGTCCACACCCACGCTGGACGCCTCGCCGACCGCCACGGCGTACACGGACCCCGAGTGGGCGATGGAGATGGCGGGGCCGGGCGTGAGCACCGGCTTACCACCCGGCGCCGTGACGATACGCAGCCGGTCCGGCGGCGTGTCGACGTACCTCGAGAGGATGAGCCGGAGCGTCGAGCGGCGGGCGAGCAGTCGGGTCGCCGCGGCCGGGTCGGCCAGCCGCGCGGCTCGCGCCCGGTCCTCGGCGGTGGGCAGCGGCAGCCTGGCGGCCTCCAGGAATTCCGGATCGTCGACGCCGATCAGCCAGACGTCGACGGTTCCGGGTCCGAGGGCGGTGCCCGCGGTCACTCCCGTCCCGAACGCACCCGGATCGCGAACGAAGGCACCTCGTAGATGCGCAGGCCGTCGACCCACTGCGTCCCGAAGATCTCGACCGTCACCGACTCTCCCTCGACGACGTCGACCTTCAGCGCCTCGACCTCGGTCACGACCTCGTTCCGCTTCGGCACCACCTGACCGCGGTACTTCCACGCGAGCGGGAAGCCGACGATGGGGTGCTCCCAGACCGGGTCCTCGATCCCCTCCAGCCAGCCCTGCATGTGCACCAGCGCCCGGGCCGACTGCACGAGCGCCTCGAGCCCCAGCGAGCCCGGCTGGACCGGGTCCTCGTAGAAGTGCGCCTTGAAGTACCAGGCGTCGTAGTGGATCTGCTGCCACGTGCGGATGCGGCCGAGCCCGGACTGCCCGCCGTCCGTCCAGAAGCCGGTGACCTTGTCGAGCATCCGCATCCGACCGGTGGCCATCCCGGGCAGGTGGGCCAGCTCCCCGCCAGCGTCGAGGAGCGAGAGCTCCGGCACCGGCGAGGTCTCGTCCCGGCGCGCCCGCATCTCGTCGGTCGTGGGCAGGCCGCGCTGCTCCTCGAGGATGGCCGGGCTGAAGAAGCCGAAGTCGGTCGTGAGCGTCATGACCGGACCGTCGGCGTCGGCGCACGTCACGTCGAAGAAGACGATGCTGGTGCCGCCCGCCTTGGCGAAGCGGGTGAGCCTCGTCGTCAGCGTCAGCGTCCCCAGGTCCGGCGTGACCGGCTTGTGCAGGATGCAGTTCTCTCCGTCGAGGTTCCGGAAGGCGACGTCGCCCTCGGTGTCGGCGAAGAAGTTGCAGTACGACGCGAACCAGCCACACGGCTGCAGCAGCGCCTCGACGAGCACCGCGAAGGGCATGTGGCCCTGCCCTTCCTCGAAGTACCACGCCTCGGGCTCGACGTCGAAGGTCGACACGAGCGTGCCCTCGTTGGGGGCCGATCCCGGCGCGACGTCGACCGAGACGACGCTGCTCACGAAGTGGTACGGCGGGCCGGGGAGGCGCGGGCAATTCGTGGCGCCGTCGTACTTGGTGAACGTCCGGCCGAAGGCGTCGCTCGGCGTGCCCCACGCGCACGAGAGAATCGCGAAGTAGTCGCCGCGCACGTCGGAGTCACCCGGGCCGACGTAGCGGACGGCGGTATCCCGGCCCTCCAGGAACGACTGCTTCGTGGTGAGCGGATAGTCCGGCACCAGGCGAAGCCCGAAGCGCCGGCACTGGAAGACCTTGAAGCCGTCGCTCTTGCAGAGCAGCGCCGCGTAGACCTCGGGCACGTCGCCGTCGATGATCTCCTCGACGAAGACCTCGTACTCGAGGGTGTGCGGGCCGTCGGGGATGACCTGGCCCCGACACAGGAAGCGCGCGACCTGGCCGGGCACGGGCTCGAAGCGCCAGCCGTCGCGCGCGATCGTGAAGCCCATCGCCGCCATGGCGAACGACATCGCCTGGGTGGCGGCATCGGCCATGAGCGTGCCGGGCATGCAGGGGTCGTTCTTGAAGTGCCCCTCGTAGAACCAGGCGTCGGTGGGCACGTGGGCCTCGGCGCGCAGCTAGCCCCGGCCCCATGTCCCGCCCGCCGGATCCCACACCGGGACGTGCTCGATGAGGTTCATCCGGCCGCCCGGCGTGTTCGGCGTGCGCGTGTGCGTGCACGCCATCTCGAAGCCGTCGCCGAAACAGGCGAAGGCGTCACCGTCGACCCACGCCTGCACGTCGTCCTCGGAGAAGGAGGGCTTCGTGGAGACCTGCGGCATCGGGTCGAGACGGGCGTCGGGGTCGGGCTCGTCGTCCTCGGCGTTCCAGAGCACGCCGTGCGATCCGGCCAGCTCCTCCTCGGTGAAGAAGCCCGCCTGTCCGTTGCGCACCGAGATCAGAAGCCGGTCGCCGACGTAGCAGTCGTAGTGGAAGAAGAAGAGCCGGACGTCTCCGGTCTTGGCGTGACCGTCGACGTAGATGTCGTAGGTGAGCGTCTCGCCCGGGCGGGGAAGCTCCCCGTAGAACGTCAGGTCGCAGCCGAGGAGCCGGTAGGCGCGCTCGCCCTTGTTGAGGAAGTCCGCGCCCAGCCAGGAGATCAGCAGCAGGTCGGCCTGCCCCGATTCGATGACGACGCCGGGCGCCATCCGGCCAGCGTGCAGATACCAGGTGTCGTGCCGCACGTCGGTCTCGGTGACGACCCGACCCTTCTTCATGCTGCCGGGCTCGCCCTCGATCGTGAGCGCACGATCCGCGAAGAGGAGCGGCGGCTCGGGCATGCGCACCTGGACGGCGTGCCCGTCCTGCTGCTCGAAGAGCTCCGCGAAGATCTCGGAGATCCTGCCGACGGCGTGCACCTCGAGCTGCTCGGGCGTGAGGAA
>CALJLC010000254.1 GCA_937982605.1 uncultured Gemmatimonadales bacterium
GTGCGCGCGCCGCTGCGGTAGTCACCGGGCCGCTCCGGTCGGAGGCCGAGTCGCCCTGGCCGGAGGGGCGGTCGGGGCGGTGCGGTCGCAGCCCGAGCCGCCGGGCCGATCCGGTCGGGTGCGGTGGACGCCGGGCGGGCGGCGGCGCATTATCCCGCCCCCGCGCGACCCGACTCCCGCGGGAAGGCACGGCTCCCGCACGCTCCGGGGCCGCGCGTCGTCTCCACCCACCGATTCGCGCCACCGATGCCCCGACCGGCCTCCACCCTTCCCACGCTCGCCGCGCTCGTCGTCCTCCTGGGCGGAGCGCCGCCCGCCGCCGCGCAGATCGACCTCGCCGCGCTCCAGGACGAGGCCGTGGCGTGGCTGCAGGAGTACATCCGCGTGAACACGATCAACCCGCCGGGAAACGAGACCGCGGGCGCCGAGTTCTTCGCGCGAATCTTCGAGGCCGAAGGCATCGACTACGAGATGGCCGAGTCGGCGCCGGGACGCGGCAACATCTGGGCGCGCCTGGAGGGGGGCGACGAGCCGGGGCTCCTGCTGCTGCACCACATGGACGTCGTGCCGGCCGACCCGCGCTACTGGTCGAGCGATCCGCTCTCCGGCGAGCTGAGGGACGGGTACGTCTACGGGCGCGGCGCCCTCGACACCAAGACCGGAGGCATCCTCCACCTGGCGGCCTTCCTCGCGCTGCACCGGACGCAGGCGCCCCTGAATCGTGACGTCGTCTTCATGGCGACCGCCGACGAGGAGGCCGGCGGCTTCTACGGCGCCGGATGGCTCGTCGAGAACCGCCCGGAGCTCTTCGACGGCATCGGCTTCCTCCTCAACGAGGGCGGCGGCGGCTCGGAGGTCGACGGGACCGTCAACTTCGGGCTCGAGGTGACGCAGAAGGTGCCGTACTGGCTGCGGCTGACGGCCCGCGGCGAGCCGGGGCACGGCTCCCGCCCCCTGACGTCCTACGCGTCGACGCAGCTCGTTGCGGCGCTCGAGCGGCTCCGGCTCCACGACTTCCGGGCGCGCATCATTCCCGCGGTGCACGCGCACCTGTCCGGGGTCGCTCACGGGCATCCGGAACCGTGGCGGTCGCGCTTCACGGACATGGCCGCGGCCGTCCGGGAGCCCGGCGTGCTCGAGGAGCTCCAGCGTTACAACCCGGGGCTCCACGCGCTCACCCGGAACACCTGCTCGATCACCCGCTTCGAGGGGAGCGAGAAGATCAACGTCGTCTCGCCGGAGGTGTGGGCGGAGATCGACTGTCGGCTGCTGCCCGATCAGGACCCGGACGCGTGGCTCGCGGAGCTCCGCGGCGTGCTCGGCTCCGAGATCGAGGTCGAGGTCCTCATGGGCTTCACCCCGGCGGTCTCGTCCACCGACACCGAGCTCTACCGGGTGGTGCGGGACGTGACGCTCGAGGCCTTCCCCGACGCGGGCTTCGTGCCCCAGGTCGTGGGTGGCTTCACCGACAGCCACTTCTTCCGCGACCTGGGCATCACCTCGTACGGCTACGAGGCGACCGCGACGCCGCAGGAGGACCAGGGCGGTGTGCACGGCAACGACGAACGGGTCTCCGAGCAGAACGTGCGGCGGGGCGTCGAGCTGACGCTCCGCATCCTCGAACGCTTCGCGGCCACCCGGCCGGTCATGGAGGATCGCTGATGGCGGATCGATACGACCTGGCGTCACTGGAGACGCGCGAGCTGGTGCCCGGACACCACGGACGCTTCGTCCACTCGGAGCACACGACGCACGTCTACTGGCAGATCGAGGAGGGCGCCCAGCTGCCCGAGCACAGCCACCCGCACGAGCAGATCGTGAACATGCTGGAGGGGAGGTACGAGCTGACCGTGGACGGCGAGAACTACGTGCTGGACGCCGGTGACGTGCTCGTCATCCCGGGCGGAGCGCGCCACTTCGGCCACGCGCACACCGAGTGCCGGATCCTCGACGTCTTCTCGCCGGTGCGCGAGGAGTACCGGTGAGCGTGCGGCGGGCGGTGCTCGGGTGGGTCACGCTCGGTGGTCTCGTGGCGCTCGCCGCGATGGAGCCGCTGAGCCGGAGCGAGGGACCGGCGGAGGCCGCGATGGACGCCGCCGCACCGGCCGGCGCCGTGCCCCCGCCGGCGGGCGCCGAGGTCGGGCCGTGGCCGCCGGTCGCCACCTTCTCGATCCTCGGCTACGACCCGGAGACCGGGGAGGTCGGGGGCGCCGTGCAGTCGCGGGTCTTCTCCGTCGGCAACGGCGTGCTGTGGGCGGAGGCGAACGTCGGTGTCGTGGCCACGCAGGCGATCGTCGACGTGAGCTACGGTCCTCAGGGGCTCGAGCTGCTCCGATCGGGGATGACGCCGGACGACGTGGTGCGGACGATCCTGGAGAACGACCCCGACCCGCGACCGGAGCGGTGGACGAAGGAAGGACGCCAGTTCTCGGTCATGGACGCGCGCGGCAACGTGGCCACGCACACCGGGCCCCGGGCATCGGAGTGGGCGGGGCACCGGATCGGGGAGCACGTGTCGGCACAGGGCAACATCCTGGCCGGCCAGGCGGTGGTCGACCGCATGGTCGAGGCGTTCGAGTCGACCGAGGGGCACCTCTCCTTCCGGCTCCTGGCCGCGCTCGAGGCCGGCCAGGCCGCCGGCGGGGACACGCGGGGCATGCAATCGGCCGCCATGCTCATCGTGCAGGAGGACGGCGGGGTCTGGCTCAACAACGACGTGGTGCTCCGCCTCCAGGTCGACGACGCGGAGGAGCCGATCGCGGAGCTGCGGCGGCTCGTGGAGATCGCGGGCCGGCAGCGCGAGCGCATCCGGGGGCGGTAATCCGTCGTCACCCGCCGGCGACCGGATCGGGCGCGCGAGGCCCGGCGACGAGCCGACGCGCGAAGGCCGCGAGAGCCCGAGCTCCCGCGGCCTTCCGTCCTGCGTTACCGCGTCCTGCTTCTATCCTTCGGAAGGGTCGATCGACTCCTCCGACGGTCCCTCAGCCTCGGTCGATCTCGACCAGCGACTGCGTCAGATCCGCCTCGAGCCACACCGTCACCAGCCGGTCGCGCTGGTTGTTCAGCGGGTTCGTCTTCACCCCGAAGTCGTCCGAGACCGGAGACCATACGGGGGCGGACGGAAACACCTTGATCCTGAAGTCGCTGCCGGCGCACTCCTCGGGCACCTTGATGTTGCGCAGCGCGCCTCGGGCCACACGGCCGAGGCTGTGCAGCCGGCCCTCGGCGTCCTCGATGTAGACGCGTACGTCCACGAGGTGGTTGTTGACGACGTAGATCTCGGTGTCGTTCGCTTCGGGTCCGACCGTCGGCGCGGCGCTCGCGGGAACCGCGGCCACCGCTGCCAGGACCACCGTCAGAGCCACTCGTTTCATCCCCCTCATCATCGTCCTCCTCACCAGAGTGGAGCGGGGCCCCCTGGCCCCGCGTCGCGCACCCGACCCCTGCCGGGCTGCGCACCCCCGGGCCTTCGCATGTCGACTCGGCCCGTCGCCCCTTAGAGACGATGGCCGGGCCCGAAAGGTTGCAGCGTCCGCGCTCGGCGTCGTGCACGTTCCAGGTACGAAAGAGCGGGGCCCGATCTTTCATCGGACCCCGCCCGCGACGGCGTGATACGCCGTGTCGCGCCGCCGCTCGGCCTCTCGTGCGCTACCGCCCGGAAGCGGCCACCGCCGGCCCGGTCAGCAGTGCTCGTCGTAAGCGGCCTGCAGGTCGGCGGCGATGTCCTCCGGGTGCCGGCCCTCGATCTGGTGGCGCTCCATGAAGTACGCCAGCTCCCCGTCCTTGAAGAGCGCGACCGACGGGGACGACGGCGGGAACCCGGTGATGTAGTCCCGCGCCCGGTCGGTGGCGTCCATGTCCTGACCGGCGAAGACGGTGGTGAGCACCTCCGGCTTCTTCTCGCCCTGCAGCGACAGATACACGCCCGGTCGCATCATCGCGGCGGCGCAGCCGCACACGGAGTTGATCGCCACCAGCGTGGTGCGCTTCTCCGCACCGAGGACGGCGTCGACCTCCTCGGCGGTGCGCATCTCCTTGAACCCCACGCGTACGAGCTGCTCGCGCATCGGGGCGACCATCATCTCCGGGTATGGCATCATTCCTCCTGTTCCTTCGCTCTCGGCCCGCTCGGCCACCGGAGGTGATCTCCATTGGCCGACCGAATGATAATTGGAGGTTGAAGCCTGTCCACGTGTCCCGTTGCGGAGGCGCGCAACGATCGGCGACCTTGTCCGTGCATGGAAACGACCAGGGAAATCGTCCGGCTGCGCGTCAACGGAGACCTCCGCGAGGCAGGGATTCCGCCGCATTTCACCCTCCTCGAGACGCTCCGTTACGGGCTCGGACTCACCGGCTCGAAGCAGGGCTGCGACAAGGGGGACTGCGGCGCCTGCACGGTGATCGTGGACGGTCAGCCGACGCTGGCGTGCATCACGCCGGCGTGGGAGGCCGAAGGCCGGGAGGTCGTCACGGTCGAGGGGCTGGCGACGCCCGACGGGCCGCACCCCCTGCAGGACGAGTTCGACCTGAACGGTGCCGCGCAGTGCGGTTTCTGCACGCCCGGCATCCTCTGCTCCGCGGCGGCGCTCCTCGAGCGCGACCCGGAGCCCGACCGCGAGGCGATCCGCGAGGCGCTCTCGGGCAACCTGTGCCGGTGCACGGGCTACGCCAAGATCTACGATGCGGTCGAGGCGGCGGCGCGTCGTCTTCAAGCCCAAGTCGGAACATGAGTTACGGCGTCGGCACACCCGCGGGCGGGCGGCGGGCGGTGGGAGCACGACGGCCGGTGGGGACGGTCTAAGATGAAGTCGGACAAGTATTTGAATGACACGCGCCTGATCGGCAAGCCCCAGCGCAAGATCGAGGGGCTCGCCAAGTCGACCGGTCGGTCCGTGTACACCGACGACCTGACGTTCCCGGGGATGCTCCACGGCAAGATCCTCCGCAGCCCGCACGCCCACGCGCGCATCGTGTCGATCGACACCTCCCGGGCGGCGGCGCTGGAGGCGGTCCACGGCGTCATCACCGGAGGCGACATGCCGGTGACGGATGGCATCGTCCCGTGCACGCCCGACGAGAATCCGCTCTGCCTCGACCGGGTGCGCTACATCGGCGACGGCGTCGCGGCGGTGGCCGCGGTCGACGAGGACACGGCGCTGGCCGCGCTCGAGCTCATCGACGTCGAGTACGAGGAGCTGCCGGCGTTCTTCGACCCGCACGACGCCGCGGATGCGGACGGCTCGACACCGTACATCCACGATCCGAAGAAGGAAGGCCGCAACGGCAACGTCACCAAGGTGGTCCACCTCGAGTTCGGCGAGGTCGACGAGGGGCTCGAGTCGGCCGATGTCGTGGTCGAGGGCGACTACTTCTTCGAGGGCACGACCCACGCCCCGATCGAGCCGCACTGTGCCATCGGGCAGTGGGACGGCGCCGGTGGGCTGACCGTCTGGTCGGCCACGCAGGTGCCGCACTATCTGCACCGGGAGTTGGCGCGTGTGCTCGGCCTGGAGCAGGCCCGCGTCCGGGTGCTGCAGCCGCTGGTCGGCGGCGCCTTCGGCGGGAAGAGCGAGCCCTTCGACCTCGAGTTCTGCGTCGCGAAGCTGGCGATGGTGACGGGCCGGCCGGTGAAGATCCTCTACACCCGCGAGGAGGTCTTCTACGCGCACCGGGGCCGCCACCCGTTCCACATGCGCTACCGGACGGGCGCCGACCGGCACGGCAGGCTCACCTCCGTCGACGCGAAGATCCTCCTCGACGGCGGCGCCTACGCCTCGTTCGGGCTGGTGACGACGTACTACTCGGGGCAGCTCCTGTGCGCGCCGTACGCCATGCCGGCGTACCGCTTCGACTCGACGCGTGTCTACACGAACAAGCCCGCGTGCGGGCCCAAGCGTGGGCACGGCTCGGTCCAGCCGCGCTTTGCCTTCGAGGTCCAGATCGACAAGCTGGCCGAGCGTGTGGGTCTCGATCCGATCGAGTTCCGGCGGCGCAACTTCATCGGCTCGAACACCCGGACGGTCAACGAGCTGAGGGTGACCTCGAACGGCTTCCTCGAGTGCCTCGAATCCGTCGAGCGCGCCAGCGAGTGGTCCAGGAAGTTCCGCCAGCTCCCCTTCGGGCGCGGCGTCGGCGTGGCCGGCTCCACCTACATCTCGGGCACGAACTATCCGATCTATCCGAACGAGATGCCCCAGTCCGCGGTCCAGATGCAGATCGACCGGAGCGGACGGGTCGCGGTCTTCAGCGGCGCCAGCGAGATCGGTCAGGGATGCGATTCCGTGGTGGCGTACATCGCGGCCGAGGAGCTCGGCGTGCCGCTCGAATGGGTCCGCGTGCTCCGCGGCGACACCGACTTCACGCCGGTCGACCTCGGTGCCTACTCGAGCCGCGTGACCTTCATGCTCGGCAACGCCGCGATCGACGCGGCGACCAAGCTGCGCAAGCTGGTGCAGAAGGCGGTCGGGCAGGCGTGGGACGTGCCGCCGGGCGAGGTGCTCCTGGCCGGCGGCCAGGCGCTCTGGGCGCCCGACACCTCCCGGCAGATGCCGATCGCCGAGGCGTTCAACCTGGCCGAAGCGGCGTTCGGGACGCTCGGCGCCACCGGGTGGTACAACACGCCGAAGGACGTCCACGGCGAGTACCGCGGCGGGACGATCGGCGCGTCCCCGGCGTACTCGTTCACCGCGCACGTGGCCGAGGTCGAGGTCGACGTCGAGACCGGCGTCGTGGAGGTGCAGAAGATCTGGGTGGCGCACGACTGCGGCCGCGCGCTCAACCCGGTCCTCGTGGAGGGCCAGATGGAGGGTTCGGCGTACATGGGCTTCGGCGAGGCCCTGATGGAGGAGCACGTGGTGAAGGACGCGGATCACGGCCGCGCCGGGCTGCACAACGCGCCGTCGCTGCTCGACTACAGGATCCCGACGTCGCTCGATACTCCGGCGCTCGAGTCGCTCATCGTCGAATCGATCGATCCCGAGGGGCCGTACGGCGCCAAGGAAGCCGGGGAGGGCCCGCTCCACCCGTCGATCCCGGCGATCGCCAACGCGATCCACGACGCGATCGGCGTGCGCATGGACCGCCTGCCGTTCTCGGCGCCGCACGTCTGGCGGGCCGTCGAGGCGGCGCGTGAGGCCGGATCGCTCAGCAAGCCCGCGGCGCCCTCGAGCGCTCCGGCCCGCCGCGCTCGCCCGGCCGCCGCCGAAGCGGTCTCGGCCGACTGAGGGCGGAGGTCGTGCGCATGAGTGCGGGGACGCGAGGGCGGGGTCGATGACCACCAAGGCGTATCGCGCGATCATGGGGCCGATCGCCGTCGTGCTCCTCTTCGTGGCCGGGATGTACCTGTCCCCGTTCGAGCCGCATCCGCCGCCCGTGGGTCCGGCCGGCACGCCGCTCGGGCAGATCTCGTGGGACGACGAGGACTGGGACGTGCTGGCCCTCACGCTGCGCCGCGCGCTCGACGAGGGCGTCGACACGCTCCCGATCGGGGAGGCGATGGGTCGCGTCGGTCGGAGCCTTGTCGGAACGCCGTACGTGCCCCACACGCTGGAGGTCGAGGGCCCCGAGCGTCTCGTCATCGACTTCAGCGGCCTCGACTGCGTCACGTTCGTCGAGAACGTCTGGGCGACCGCGGCGTTGCTCCGCGCCGGTGTGGATTACGCGGACCGGGCCGCGGTCGAGGACGAGTACGAGCGGTTGCTCGGGCTGATCCGGTATCGCCGGGGCTACATCGACGGCTATCCGAGTCGGCTGCACTACTTCAGCGAGTGGATCGCCGACGCGGAGCAGAAGCTCCTCGTCGAGGACGTGACAGAGGAGCTCGGTGGCACACCCGACCGCGAGCCGATCGACTTCATGTCGACCCATCCCGACGCCTACCGGCAGCTCGCCGATCCGGAGGCCCTCGAGGCGATTCGCGAGATCGAGGCCCGACTGAGCGCGCGGGGCCGGCTCTATCTGCCGGAGGATCGCATCGCGGCCGCCTCGGCCTCGATCCGCGAGGGCGACATCATCGCGGCGAC
>CALJLC010000255.1 GCA_937982605.1 uncultured Gemmatimonadales bacterium
ATGAAGTAGTCGGAGCTGATCCGCCGGGCCGCGGAGGCCAGCGCCGCGTCGACGTCGCCGCGTGCGTACGTCTCGGTGCCCCCGGCGTCGATCGCGCGCCAGAGCGCCTGCTCGTACGCCTCCGTGTCGTAGCCGGCGTTGGGGCCCGGCTCGAAGGTGGCCGCGAGCGCCTCACGCCCCCGGATGGCCGCCCAGGTGTTCTCGGCGATCACCGCCACGCCGCCCAGCGGCTGGAAGCCCCAGCCGGGACGCATCTCGGGGAGCTCGACGACGTCCAGCACGCCGGGCACCGCCATCGCCGCGGCGCGGTCGTAGCCACCGAGGCGCCCGCCCACGTCCGGCGGACGGGCCGCGACCGCGTAGAGCATCCCGTCGCGGCGGACGTCCTGCGCGAAGACCGACGTCCCGGTGGCGAACTGCTCCGCGTAGAGGTTCGTCATCGGGCGGCCGATGTAGCGGTGCTCCGCGCGCGTCTTCAGCCGGACCGCCTCCGGCGCGGGCGTCTCCATCGCCGCCGCGTCGTCGACGAGCTCGCTGTAGTCGAGCGTGGCGCCGGTCTGCCGATTGTGGACCTGGCTGCCGCGGGCCTCGACCTGGCCGCGGTCGACGCCCCAGCGCGCCGCCGCGGCGTCCTCGAGCATGTGGCGGGCGGTCGCGCCGGCAGTGCGGAAGGCGTCGTAGAAGTTGCGGATCGACGTCGAGCCGTCGGTGTTCTGGCTCCCGAACTTCCGGTCGCCGTAGGCGGGAACGACGTGGATGCGCTCCCAGTCCGCCTCCGCCTCGTCGGCGAGGATGGAGGTGAGGCCGAGGCGCGTGCCCTGGCCCATCTCCACGCGGTGGATGTAGGCGTGAAGCGTGCCCTCCTCGTCGATGGCCAGGTAGACCGACGGGGCGAGCGTGTCGCGCCGGGTGCGCCCGAGCGCCGAGCGCATTCCGGGCGGCACCAGCGTCGCCGTGAGCACGAAGCCGCCGGCCAGGCCGAGCGTCTTCACGAGGTCCCGGCGGGAGATGTTGGTCACGTCCGTGTCGGGTCGATCGATCGTCTTCGTCATCGGTCAGCCCTCCCTCGCCGCGCGGTGGATCGCGTTGCGGATCCGCTGGTAGGTACCGCACCGGCACACGTTGCGCGCGAGCGCGCGGTCGATGTCGTCGTCGGTCGGCTGCGGATTGTCCGCCAGCAGCGCCGCCGCCGCCATGATCTGTCCGGACTGGCAGTAGCCGCACTGGGGCACGTCCTCCTCGATCCACGCTCGCTGCAGCGCGGCCAGCCCACCCGAGCCGAGTCCTTCGATCGTCGTCACCTCACTGCCGTCGACACCCGAGACCCGCCGCGAGCACGCCCGGACCGGGCGCCCGTCGACGTGGACCGTGCACGAGCCGCAGACGTTCTCGCCGCAGCCGAACTTGGTCCCCGTGAGGCCGAGCACGTCGCGCAGCACCCAGAGGAGCGGCATGTCCTCCGGAGCGTCGACCGTTCTCGATTCGCCGTTCACCGTGAAGGTGTACTCGGGCATCTCCGTTCCTCTCCGCGTGGGGTGTCCTCCGGAGCCGCCATGGTAGCGATTCCCGCGCGCCGATGCGATCGAGCGACGCGGCACGGAGCGTGCTGCGATCCGGCGACGGGGTCCACCCGGTGCCGCGGGGGACCACGACCGCCTCAGTGGAGTCGGCCGTCCACCTCCGAGCGGAGGCGCGCCGTGCCCCCGACGACGAGCGCGGCGCTCACCAGCGCGAGGTTCTTGACGATGTACTGTCCTTCCAGGGTCAGCCCGAACGGGACGGAGGTGAAGGTCACCTCCGGGAGGATCACGAGCGGCAGCATCGTGCCGGGCATCTGCAGGAAGAGGAGCGCCAGCGCGATCCGGATCGTGGGCCGGAAGAGGAGGCAGACGCCGATGAGCACCTCCCACACGCCGAGCACCGGCAGAAAGACGTCTCCAGGAAGGAAGTAGACCGTGGCACGGACCAGCTAGGCCGCGGGACTCGCGCCGACGACCTTGAGCGCCCCGAACCAGATGAAGACGATGGCCAGCGACACGCGGAGGAGCCGGACGCCGATCCGCTCCATGAAGCGCGCCACCGCCAGGTCGACCGGATCGAGTCGTTGCCACCAGCGCGCGAGCACGCCGCGCCGCGGGACGTAGGGGACCGGATCGTGCGCGTCCACGGAACGTGCTCCTCGACGGGAGGGCCGGGTCGTGTCCGGTACCCCGCGACGCCCGACGGGAGCCGCCGGTGACCCTGCGCTCGTGGCTCGAAGGACGCGCGGAGCTCCTGCCGGCCCGGATCGGCGCGGCCCACCTCTCCGACGCCGAGCGGGAGATCGCGGCCCTGCGCCGGCCACCGACCGCCCGGGCCTTCGACGAGGCGACCGCGGCCAGCCTGGACGTGACGCGCTACCGACTCCACGGCCGGCGCCTCTGGCGCTTTCCGAGGGTCCGTCCGGAGCACAAGGCATGGCTGACCGAGGCCGAGTACGGCTTCGAGCGCATGACGTCCCGCCTGCTCGGCCTCCTGCCGGACGGCGTCGAGCTCCCTCCGTTCGACTTCGCCGTGAATCTGGGGGACTACCCGGTCCGCGGCGCGCCGATCTTCACCTCCTGGTCCCCGGAGGGCTTCGGAAACGTCCGCATGCCCAACCCCCTGCACTGGGAGCGCAGCGTCGACGTGCCGCTGCGGGACGAGCGGATCCGCGCGCACCGTCACTTCGACGCGGACGCGCTCGCGCGGCCGTGGCGCGAGCGGGCGAACCGGGTGGTCTGGCGGGGCTCCGCGACCGGCATGTACGACAGCTCGTTCCGCTTCGCCCGCCTCCGCAGGCTCCTGCGGCTCCGGCAGGGTGCGGGCCTGGCACGGCTGGAGCTGTGCCGTCTCTCGGCCAGACGCCCCGAGCTGCTCGACGCCCGCATCACCGGCTGGCCGCAGCTCTCCGAGCGAGTGCGCCGGCTGGTGGAAGACGAGGTGCCCACCGGTCCGAAGGTCGACCGCTCGTGGTACCTGGCGCACCGCTACATCGTGAACGTGGACGGCAACGTGGGGACGGCCAGCTTCCTCTCGTTCCTGGGCGCGGGCACCGTCGTCCTGAAGCAGGAGTCGCCGTACCGCGACTGGTGCGCCGAGCACCTGCGGGCCGGAGAGCACTACCTCGCCTTCGCCGCCGATCTCCACGACCTCCCGGAGGTGGCGGCGCACGCCCTGGAGCATCCGGCGGTCGGCGCGCGCGTCGAAGAGGCGGGCCGTCGATTCAGCGCGCGCTTCCTGACCGGCACCAGCGTGGACTTCCGGCTGCTCGCGCTGCTCGATCGCTACGCCGGGGTCGCCCCCGTGGCGTCGGAGCCCGGGTCGGACTGGATCCTCTGCCGGCCGTGATCGTCCCGGAGGGCGTCGCCGCTCAGCCCGGAGCTACGCCGGCTCGAGCACGCGCACCTCGGTGGGTCGGAGCAGCGCGGGGACGAGGTAGGCCCCGGCGGCGACCGCGAGCGAGGTCAGGTACGGGTAGGGCAGCTCCAGCACGTACGCGCCGAGACACCACGACGCGACCCCGGCCACGAGCGACGCGACCGCGCTCGGCGTGCCACCGATCCGGGTGAAGAGGCCGAAGAGGACGACCACCACGATGCCCGAGCTGCCGAAGGCGGAGGCCTGCTCGATGAGCTCGTAGACCCGCTCCGCCCGCGCGGCCATGACCCACGCGAGCACGCCGAATCCCACGACCAGCCCCCTCGCGACCCGGACCTTCTGCCGCTCGGTCATGCCCGGCCGCAGCTGCACCACCACGTTGTGCGAAACCAGACCGGCGGCGACGAGGAGGGCGCTGTCCACTGTCGACAGGATGGCCGACACGAGCGCACCGGAGAACACGACCGCCAGGAAGGTCGGCAGGTAGCGCTCGGCCAGCGTCGGGAGGATCTGCTCGGACTCCGCGAGGCCGGGAACGAGCACGGAGCCGAGCACGCCGAGCGTGACGGGCACGAGACCGATGAGCAGATACGAGAAGCCGGCCACGAGGGTGGCGTTCCTCGCGATCCGCTCCGAGCGGGCCGCCAGGATCCGCGCCACGACCTCGGCCGCCACCAGGGAGCCCACGACCGGAATGGCCCAGTCCTCCGCGATGGCGAGCAGCGGCCTCGGCTCGGCGCCCAGCAGCGAGAGCGTTCCCGGCTCGAGCCGCGTGAGCGCGTCGAAGCCCTCCGCCCGGGCGACGGCGACGAAGAGCGCGCCGAGCCCCACGATGAGCGCGACCCCCTGAACGACGTCCGTCCAGGCGTCCGCGAGCAGACCCCCGAAGACGGTGTAGGCGATCACGATCGTGGCGGCGACGGCGAGCGCGACGTCGACCTCGAAGCCGGACGCGGCCGAGAGGACCTGCCCGAAAGCGCGTACCTGGGCCGCGGCCCAGAAGAGCGAGGTCGGCACCATGAGCACCACGGCGAGGCGCTCGACCGAGGTGTCGAAGCGGAGCCGGAAGAGGTCGGCGAGCGTCGTGAGACGCAGTCGCCACAGCGGGACCGCCAGCACCGCGCCGGCCAGAACGATGCACAGGCCGTAGCCGAACGGGTCGGCGGAACCTCCGGCGAGACCGTCGGTGTACACCGCGCCCGCGGCGGCGATGCACGTCTCGGCGCCGAACCAGGTGGCGAAGACCGTGAAGGTGGCCAGCACGGGCCCGAGGGAGCGCCCGGCCACGAGGTAGTCGTCCTCGGTCTTGATCCGACGTGACGCCACCACGCCGATCGCCAGCTGCAGGAGCACGTACAGCCCGATGCCCGCCAGGAGCGGTGTCATCTACGCTGTCGCGCTCTCGATACCGACGAATACGTTGGCGGGCCGGCCGACCCGTCCTCCGTGTTCGGCGAACCCGACCTCGATCGAGGAGTCCAAGTCACTCATGTCCCAAGCCCTCGCGCCCGAGGCGTGCACCGGCGTGGCAGACGATCGCGGCAAGGCGCAATGCTACCATCCGAGGCGGGCCTCGCCCACCCTGATGCCGGCGCTGCTCGCGCTGCTGACGAGCGCCGGCGGGTGCGCGGAGGCGCCCGAGGCCGCCGACCTCGTCTTCCGTGGCGGTCCGGTGTACACGATGGACGAGACCCGCTCGCGTGCGGAGGCCGTGGCGATCCGGTCGGGACGGATCGTGTACGTCGGGGACGAGGAGGGCGCCGCCGCCCGGGTCGGGGCCGGAACGGAGGTCGTCGAGCTCGGCGGCCGTGCGCTCCTTCCCGGCTTCATCGACACGCACGTGCATCCGACCTCCGGCGGGATCGAGGCGGGTGAGTGCGACCTGAACGGCGCGGCGTCTCGCGCCGAGGTCATCGAGCGCGTGGCCCGCTGCGCCGCCGCGAGCCCGGAGAGCCCCTGGGTCCGGGGCGGCGGCTTCGATCTGCCCTACTTCCCCGCGGGCGCGCCCTCCCGGGAGCTGCTCGACAGCCTCGTGCCGGACCGACCGGCCTACCTCACCTCGGCGGACGCGCACAGCGCGTGGGTCAACAGCCGGGCGCTCGAGCTCGCCGGTGTGACCGCCGACACACCCGACCCACCGCCCGACGGGGTCATCGTCCGCACCGCCGAGGGTGTCCCGCAGGGCACGCTCCGCGAGAGCGCGATGGAGCTCGTGGCCCGACACCTGCCTCCCCACACGGACGAGGAGGTACGGGCCGGCCTCGAGCGCGGGCTCGCCATGGCCGCTTCGTTCGGGATCACGACGGTGCACGAGGCCAACGCGAGCGAGGCGTTCGCCCGCGCCTACCACGCGCTCGATCAGGAGGGCGCTCTGACGGCCCGTGCCATCGTGGCTCTGGACGTCGACGAGGCCCGGGGGGTGGCCCAGCTGCCGGAGCTCGTGGCGCTCCGCGACCGGACGACCTCGGCGCGCGCGCAGCCTCGTGCCGCGAAGATCTTCCTGGACGGCGTCATCGAGGGCGGAACCGCCGCGCTCCTGGAGCCGTACGTGGACCGCCCCGGCTGGCGGGGCGAGCTGAACGTGCCTCCCGACACCCTCGCGGCTCTCGTGGCCGCGCTCGACGACGCGGGCTTCAAGGTGCACGTCCACGCCATCGGAGACCGTGCCGTTCGGGTCGCGCTCGACGCGTTCGAAGCGCAGCGCGCCCGGGACGGCGGGGCCGGCCCGATGCACGTGCTCGCCCACATCCAGCTCATCGATCCGGCGGACATCCCGCGCTTCGCGTCCGTGGGCGTCGCCGCCAGCTTCCAGCCGCTCTGGTTCCAGGCCGACTCCTACATCACGGACCTCACGGAGCCGCGTCTCGGTCCGGCTCGCTCCCGGTGGCTGTATCCGGCCCGCAGCGTCGTCGAGACCGGGGTCGTCGTCGTGGGTGGCAGCGACTGGTCGGTTTCCTCGATGAATCCGCTCCTGGCCATCGAGACCGCCATCACCCGGAGGGACGCCGGCGCCGGCCCGGGCGACGCGTGGATCCCCGAGGAGCGCCTGGATCTCGCCCGGCTGCTCGACATGTACACCCGGTCCGCGGCCATCGCGAGCGACCTGCTCGAGGAGACCGGATCGATCGAGGTCGGCAAGAGCGCCGACCTCGTCGTGCTCGAGCGCGATCCCTTCGCCGTCGAGTCCCCGAGCCTCTCCGAGATCCGGGTCGACCGTACCTTGTTCGAAGGCCGGACCGTCTACCTCCGCTCCGCGGAACGCTGACCGGAGCCTCCGCACCCCCTCCCCCACCCCTCACATGGACGCTTCATCCGCCCCCGCCACCTCGCGCCTGCGCGGCCGCCTCCGCTCCCGCATGGCGTCGGGGATCGTGGCCGTGGTCCCCATCGTGGTGACCGTGGCCGTGCTGCGCTTCCTCTTCACCGCAACCTCGTCGGTCCTGCTCCCGGTCGTCAGCCCCGCGGCGGAGGAGCTGCCCCCGTGGGCGCACGCCGCGCTCTCCTTCGCGATCCTGCTCGGCGTCATCTACGTCGTCGGAGAGGTGGCCACCAACTTCATCGGTCGGCGGGTGCTCGGGCTGGTCGAGTCGCTGGTGCTGCGCGTGCCCTTCGTGAAGGTGATCTACTCCGCCTCCAAGCAGGTGGCGGCCGCGTTCCAGGGAAGGAAGGCGCGAGCATTCAAATCCGTGGTGTACGTCGACTTCCCGGCGCCGGGCATGCAGGCCATCGGCTTCGTGACCGGGGACATGACCGACCCGAACGGCACCGCGTGCCACACCGTCTTCGTGCCGACGACACCCAACCCGACGACCGGCTTCCTCCAGATCGTGCCCACGGACAAGGTCGTGAGGACGACCTACTCCGTGGAGGACGGGATCAAGATGGTCATGTCGCTGGGTGTGCTCGTGCCGCAGAACACCCAGCGGCTCACTTCGTCAGGGTGAAGACGAGCGTCGACCCGGAGACGGACTGCGTGAGGGTCATCGTCGATCCCGACAGCCCGTACACGACGGTGAAGCGCTGGTCGACGACGCCGGCGTCGGTGAGCTGGATGTGGAACTCGATCGTCGGGCCTTCCTCGTCGACGAAGATCCAGCCCGACTCGGCGGAGAGCTGACCACCGGCCGAGTTCACCTCCTCGTAGACGTACGCGCCGTTGGCCTGGACGTGCACCCGGGCCGCCGTCGCCGCCGGGTCCCAGTCGAGGACGTCCGCGAGCGACGCCGGGCTGCCGTTCTCGGTGACGCTCTGGTAGGTCCAGCTCGCGACCATCGCCGCGGGTGGATGGCCCAGCTCCTCGTCGTCCTCGCCGTCGGTCGGTCCCCCCTCGCCGCAGGCGGCCAGCGCCACCGTGACGAGGAGCAGCGGGAGGATCCTTCGCAGCTCGAGCCGTGCCATCCGTGCACCTCCTTCGGGGAAAGGAGCTACCTGTATCCCGGTACGAGGAAGCCCGCAACCTCGGCTCGTTGACAGTGCCCGCGACCCCGCTCATGATCGCGGCGCCATGAGACCCTCGCGTTCCGCTCGCCCCGCCATGCGACCCACCCGACTCGGCATCCCGGCGATCGCCTCGCTCGTCGTCGCGCTCGCGCCGCTCGGGCCCGGCGTGTCCGCTCAGTCCGGCGCGCCGGCCGGGGAGTGGCCGGTGTGGGGAGGGGACGCGGGAGCCACACGGTACTCCTCCCTCGACCGGATCGACGCGAGCAACGTCGCGGGGCTGGAGATCGCGTGGCGCTGGCGCATGGACAACTTCGGCCCGCGGCCGGAGTTCCGGAGTCAGACCGTGCCGCTGGTCGTCGACGGCCGCATGTACGCCACCGCGGGGATGAACCGCGACGTGGTGGCGATCGATCCGGCCACGGGACAGACCCTGTGGATGTACCGGAACGACGAGGGAGAGCGGGCCGAGCGAGCCCCGCGCCGCAACTCCGGGCGAGGCGTCGCCTGGTGGCCCGATCCCGCCGGCGGCGGTCGGGTCTTCACCATCACGCCAGGCTTCCACCTCGTGGCGCTGGACGGAGACACGGGCCACCCGGTGGACGGCTTCGGCGACCGGGGTGTCGTCGACCTGATGCAGGGGCTGCGCATCCCCGAGGGCGTCGACCCCGTCGGGATGATCGGCAACAGCTCGCCCCCTGTCGTCGCGGGGGACGTGGTGATCGTCGGCCCCGCCTTCCTGACCGGCTTCCGGCCGGTGTCGATGGCCAACGTGAAGGGCGATATCCGCGCCTTCGACGCCCGTACGGGACGCCACCTGTGGACGTTCCGCACGATCCCCGAGCCCGGCGAGCCCGGCAGCGAGACGTGGACCGAAGAGGCGCTCGCCTACTCGGGTAACGCCGGCGTGTGGCCGCCGTTCACGGCGGACGAGGAGCTCGGGCTGGTGTACCTGCCCGTCGAGGCGTCGACGAACGACCTGTACGGAGGGCACCGCCCGGGAGACAACCTCTACACGTCGTCCCTCGTGGCCGTCGACCTGCGCACCGGGGAGCGGGTCTGGCACTACCAGCTCGTCCACCACGACATCTGGGACTACGACATGCCGGCCGCGCCGATCCTCGTCGACGCGGACGTCGAAGGGCGAGGCCCCTCGAAGCTGGTGGTCGCGCTGACCAAGATGGGATGGGCCTTCGTCTTCGACCGCGAGACGGGGGAGCCGACCTGGCCGATCGAGGAGCGCACCGTCCCTCCCTCCGACGTGCCCGGAGAAGTGGCATCGCCGACCCAGCCGTTCCCGACGAAGCCCGCGCCGTTCGACCTGCAGGGCGTGACGGTCGACGACATCATCGACTTCACGCCTGCGCTGCGGGCCGAGGCGCTCGAGCTTCTCGAGCGCTACCGCTTCGGCCCGCTCTACACCCCACCGTCCCTGCTGACCGCGGACGGCTCGAACCTCGGAACGCTCATGGTCCCCGGCGCGCTGGGGGCGGCGGCGTGGGAAGGAGGAGCCGTCGACGTGGAGACGGGCGTGCTCTACGTGGGATCGTCGACGGTGGTCACGGGCGTGGCGCTGACACGGGACTCCGAGGCCAGCGACATGGACTTCGTCCAGTCCGTGGAGGCCCGCACGCCGACCGTGCGCGGGCTGCCGATCCTGAAGCCGCCGTACGGCCGCATCACCGCGATCGACCTCACCACGGGCGAGCACGTCTGGGCGATTCCCAACGGGGACACGCCGACGTCGGTGGCGGAGCACCCCGACCTCCAGGGTCTCGACATCGAGCCGACGGGAAAGTCCACGCGGGCCGGCACGCTCGTCACGCGCACGCTCCTCTTCGCGGGGGAGGGTTGGGGCGGCGATCCGTGGCTGCGCGCCATCGACAAGGCCACGGGCGAAGTGCTCCACCGCGTGGAGCTGCCGGGCACGCAGAACGGCCATCCGATCACGTACGAGGTGGACGGTCGCCAGTTCATCGCGCTCTCCGTCGGGGCTCCCGGCCAGCCGCCCGAGATCGTGGCCCTCTCGCTACGCGGGAGCGGGCCGCGCCCCTGACGCGCCCGCGACCCGAGGGGACAGACCCGGACCGGAGGGGTGCTGGCGAAGGCGTTGCACCGACCCCGGCGCGGGGTCAGGCCGCTTCGGCGCCCTTCCCGCCCTTCCCCTGCGCTTCGGAGTCGGCGTCGCCGCCCTGTTCCGCTCCGGTGTCGCCGGCGGATTTCTCGGGGTCCGCCTTCTTCCGTGCGGCGCCGCCCGCGTCGGCCTCGCTCTGACGACCCATCCGGATGGTGCCGTTCACGCGGCCGCCCTCCTCCATCATCAGCCGCTCGGTCCGGACCTCGCCGTCGATGACCGCGTTCGCCGCGATCGCGAGTCGGCGCTGGATGTCGATGTCACCCTCGACCCGGCCGTGGACCGTCGCCTCGTCGGCCTCGAGGCCTCCGAGCACCACGCCGCCCTTGCGGACCTCGACGAGGCTCGCGCGCACCGTGCCGGTCACGCGCCCCGCGATCACCACCACGGCCTTCCGGGCCGACGGCGAGCTCACGACGTCGCCCTCGACGGCGCCGGAGTCAGCGACCTCGAGGCCGTTGGCGACCACGCTCCCGCACACCTTCCCCTCGATCCTCAGGAAGCCGTCGGTGTCGCAGTTGCCGTCGACCGTCATTCCCTTCCCGATCGTCGACGATCCCGCGACGACGTTCTCGGGTGCCGGTCGCGCCGGTGGCGCGGGTCGCGGTTCCTTGTTCTTTCCGAGCACGGTCGTTCGCCTCCCCCAGAGAGCGGATGGTGTCCACCTTCCTCCCCGGCAGGATTCGTGCCGAGGTCGCTAGCGGCTGACGGCCACAGCCGGTCGCGGTCCGAAAGCCAGGACCGGAAGTCCCGGCGCGCGGCACCGGCCGCCGGCGAGCCCGGGTGGATCGAGCCCCTGCCACGGCTGGAGCTGGGGCGACGGCCCGCCGACCGGCACCGGCTCGAAGAGCCCGCGATCGCCCCATTGCCCGTGCGACGACTCGACCCCCCGGAACGAGGCGGCGGTATCGTGCGACCCGAACGGGTCGGCCTCGAAGAGCGACGCGAGGTCGACCCCCGGGCACATGCCGTCGAAGAGCCGGGCTTCGAAGACCTCGGATCGGGCCGCGGAAGGCTGCGTCCTCAGCACACCCCGCCAGTCGATGGTCGGCCCCTTCTGATAGACGCTCGTCGGCCCCGTGGCCGAACGCGAGCCGGGCCCGAAGTCGGCCGGATCCGGGCCACCGCCGAGCGCCGCCGCGACCGAGGAGCCGACCGTCGAGCATCCGGCGGTGGCGGCAGCGGCGGTCAGCAGGCTCAGCATCCGCATCGCCCTGGTCATCGTCTCACCTCCGTCGTGGGAAGGCGCCCTGACCGACCCTCAGCTTGGCCCGCCGGGTCGCCCCCCCGCAAGCGCCGCGTCGAGCAGCCCGGCGAACGCCTCCACGGGCAGCGCTCCCTGGACCGGTACGCCGCCGATCAGGAAGGTGGGCGTCGCGCGGACCCCGGCCGCCCGGGCCGCCCGATTGGCGTCGTCGATGGCGCGCTCGGTGCGGTCGTGGTCGTCGTAGCAGCGCGCGAAGAGTGCGGCGTCCAGGCCGGCGGAGGCGGCGATGGCGGCCAGCGCGTCGTGCGGCCTGCGCTCGCCGACCCACGCCCCGCGCTCCGCGAAGAGCGCGTCGTGCATCGGCCAGAAGCGCTCCTCCTCGGCCGCGCAGTACGCGGCCCGCGCGCCCTCGTCCGAGTTCCGGAAGCCCAGCTTGAAAGGCACCACGATCCATCGAACCCGCCCGCTGTCCACGTAGCGGGCGCGCACCTCGGGCCAGGTGTCGCGCGCGAACTCGGCGCACGCCGAGCAGGCGAAGTCCGCGAACTCGATGACGACGAGCGAGGCTTCGGCGGGGCCGAGGGCGAAGCCGACGGGCACGTCGCTCTGCGCCCGCGCCGGCGAGCCGACGACGAGCGTGGCCGCGGCCAGAGCCGCGAGCGGCACGGCTCGGGTCACCAGTCGCCCCACGCCAGCCGGTATCCCACGCTCAGCCCGACGGCGGCCGGGAGGTTGCGGCCCGAGACCGCGATGGGTGACGTCACTTCGAGGCGACCCGCACCGACGTCCGCTCCGAGGGTGGGAAGGAGCTGCACGAGCCGGCGGCGTGAGCTCTCCAGCTCGAGCCCCTGCTCCGTCGGCGCGAGCCCACGGAGGACGTCGACGCCGAGCTCCAGGTGCACCCGGCCCGCCCGGCCACCCAGCGCCACGTGACCGAACCACTCGTCACCCGGCTCGAAGCCGGCCGTGCGGTTCGGGCCGCGCCACCGGTACCCCACCCAGCCCACCAGGTAGACCGGAAGGTCCTCACCCACCCAGCCGGACTCGACGCTCACCTCCAGGTCGCGCTGACCCTCCGTGAGCGGCAGGACGCGCGGATTCACCGGGAACTCGCTGCCGGGCAGCTTGATTCCGGCACGCACCGCCACGGGCAGACGAAGGCCGACGAGCTCTCCACCCACGCGCACCGCGGCACGGATGTCTCCCACGCCGGTCGCTCCGCTCGAGCCCGCGCTCCCCTCCGCCCGCAGTCGATGGATCGGCAGCTGCCCCCATACCTCCAGGCCGTCGACCACGCCGTACGCCGCCGTCAGGTCCGCCGCCCCCGTCACGAGCTCCGACACGCCCCGGAAGCCCTGGCGGGCGCCGCGCGGACTGAAAGCGT
>CALJLC010000256.1 GCA_937982605.1 uncultured Gemmatimonadales bacterium
AGACTGGACGCAGGCGCTCATGGAGCTCGGCGCGACGGTATGCACGCCCCGCCTCCCGAAGTGCGCTTCCTGCCCGGCCGCGCGGTGGTGCGCGGCACTCGCGGCCGGGACGCAGCTCGAGCGTCCGGCGCCGAAGCCGTCGAGGTCGGTTCGAACGGAGCGGTTCGCCCTGGCGGTGGTCCACGACGACCGGCGCGTGCTTCTGGAGCGAAGGCCGCCGGAAGGCCTCCTGGCCGGGCTTTGGGCGCTTCCGGAGCAGGCGCTGCCGGAGCGGGCGTCGCCGGAGCGGGGGCCGACGAGTCGGGGGGTCGGAGTGGCGGCGCGCGGGCGCGCCGGCGATTCGCCCGACTCCGCGGACGCGGACGCGGCGCGTGACGCGGCGGTCGGGCTCGCACGTGCGCGGGGACTCGACCCGATCGGGGGGGCGGTCGCGCTCCCGGAGCACCGGCACCGCTTCACGCACCTGGAGGCGCGCTACCTGCCCTGGGCGGTGGAGGTCCGCCGGACGGACCGCGTGGCGGCCGGGGGGCCCCGGCCCGACCGCGTGTGGGTCGATCCCGGAGCTCCCGGAGAGCACGCGCTTCCCAGGGCGCAGCAGCGGATCCTCGCCTCCTGGCTCGAGCGGATCGGAGCGGGCCCGTGCTGATCTCCGCCATGACGTGGATGCAGGTCGAGGAGTACCTGGAGAACGACGACCGTTGCGTCGTGCCGCTGGGGAGCACCGAGCAACACGCCTACATCAGCCTGGCCACCGACAGCATCCTCGCGGAACGGGTGGCCGCGGAGGCGGCCGAGCCCCTCGGCGTGCCGGTCTTCCCGGCGCTCGGCTACGGAATCACCCCGTACTTCATGGGCTATCCCGGCACCGTGACGCTCTCGCCGACGACGTACGAGCGGGTGCTCGTCGAGATCTTCGGGAGCATCCGGCGCCACGGCTTCCGGCGCATCCTCGTCGTCAACGGACACGGCGGGAACGCGCCGGCCCGGCCGGCGGCGGAGGCGTGGGCGGCCCGGCGGTCGGGGGTGACGCTCAGGTGGCACGACTGGTGGAAGGCGCCGCGGGTCCGCGCGGCGATCGACGACGTCGACCCCGACGCCTCGCACGCCTCCTGGATGGAGACCTTCCCGTGGACGCGGGTCGCCGGCGTTGAGCTGCCCGACCGGCACAAGCCCGCGGTCGATTCGACGAACGATGACGACGACGACCTCTCGCTCGCGGCCTTCCGCGAGCTCTGGGGCGACGGCTCCTTCGGCGGCTGGTACGAACGTGCTCCGGAGGTGATGGACCGCATTTGGACCGTCGCGGTCGAGGAGACGCGCGAACGGCTCGCCGAGGGATGGCCGTCGTGACCTTCGACTTCCGCGGTCGAACGGTCCTCGTCACCGGCGCGGCGCACGGCTTCGGTCGGGCCATCGCCGGCGCCTTCGCCACGCGAGACGCGCACGTCTTCATCTGCGACGTGGTCGTGGAGGAGCTGAAGGAGACCGTCGACATCCTGGGCGACCAGGGCTACTGGACGGTCGTCGACGTGACGAGCCGGAAGGAGGTCCGCCGCTGGGTCGATCACGCCGTCGCCCGCACCGGTCGCGTCGACGTCCTGGTGAACAACGCGGGCGGCGTGCTCGGACAGGTCGGCCGCCCCCTCGAGGAAGTCTCCGAGGAGGAGTGGCAGGCGATCGTGGCGGTGAACCAGACCGCGGCCTTCTGGACCGCCCAGGCGGTCGCGCCGGTCATGAAGGAGGCCGGGCGCGGACGGATCATCAACATCTCGAGCGGCGCCGGGCTCGGCGTGAGCCGGACCGGCATCCAGGCGTATGCCTCGGCCAAGGCCGGCCAGATCGGACTCACCCGGCAGCTCGCGCACGAGCTCGGACCGTTCGGGATCACCGTCAACGCCATCGCGCCCGGCTTCGTGCTCTCCAACGAGACGACCCGCAGGCAGTGGGAGTCGTACGGCCACGACGGTCAGCACGACCTGCTCCGCAGCATCGCGCTGCGCCGCCTCGGCACGCCGGCCGACATCGCGCACGCGGTCCTCTTCCTGGCTTCGGAGTACGCCGACTGGATCAGCGGGGTGACGCTCCCCGTCGACGGCGGGAAGTAGCGAACTTTCGGGATGACCTTCGCTCGCTCTCCGTCCCGCGCTCCCGCCCCGCGCCTCCGCTCGGTCGTCGCACTCCGGCCGTGGCTCGCCCTGAGAGCGTGGCTCGGCCTCGCCTTCTGGCCGGGGCTCGCGCTTCCCGCCTCGGCCGTCGCCCAGGCCTACGACACGACCTCCGTGCACCCCGAGGCGCGCACGGCGATCGACCGGCTCTGGTCTCCCTACTGTCCCGGTCTGATGCTCGAGGTGTGCCCGTCTCCGGGGGGCGAGATGATGCGCGACTCCATCGACGCGATGGCGCGCCGTGGGCTCAGCGGTGACTCGATCGTCGAGCTGATGCTGGGCGAGTACGGGGAGGAGTATCTGGCCCAGCCCCGGACGGACGGAGTGGGAGGTCTGGCGTGGTACGTGCCGCCGCTCGCTCTCGTGGTCGGCCTCTTGCTGGTGGGGGCCTTTCTGGCCCGACGGCGGCGCGGGACCGAGCCCCCGAAGACGGTGACCCCCACCGAGGCCGAGGAGCGGCGCCTGCGGGAAGCGATGGCCGCCCTCGACGCCGAGGAACGGCCGGACTTCTAGCTCCTGCCCGCCGCTGGCCGGGTCGGGTGCGCGGTGCCCGCGGCTACGCCTCGGACAGGTCCGGCCAGCCGTGCTTCCGGAACTCCCGGAAGAGGAGGGAGGTCTCCACACGGGCGACGTCGGGCAGGCTCGTGATCGCGTCGAGGGTGAAGTCGCGCAGGTGCTCCATGTCCTGCGCCACGGCGTGTGCGAGGTAGTCCATGCGCCCCGTGAGGTGGTAGAGCGCGACGACCTGCGGCAGCTCGAGGACGCTCCGCTCGAAGCGGCCGACGGCCGCCCGCGTGTGCCGCTTGAGCTGCACCGTCACCAGCGCCTGGACTCCGATCCCGAAGGCCGCCGGATCGACCTCCGCGTGCGCGCCCCGGAGCAGGTCACGCGCCTGGAGCCGGCGCACGCGCTCCAGACACGCCGACTGCGAGAGCCCCACCTGCTCGGAGAGCTCCTTGTTGGTCATCCGTGCATCGTGCGCCAGGCGGTCCAGAATCGCCCGGTCGATGCGGTCGATGTCGGTGGCGAGCGTCATGGGCCGAAGATTATTCGGACAATTTGGTAGTTGTCAACAGAACATTCAGATTTCAGTTGAATGATGCACACCGCACGCGGGTGCCGGCCCCGGTCGGCCGGGCCGCGCGCGGCATTCCGGAGGGCGACGATGAGATTCGACACGCGAGCGGTTCGGAGCGGACGGGGTCACGATCCGGCGGACGCCGGCGGGTGGCCCCCGGATCCCCGCGAGGTCGGCCTGCCGCACGTTCCGGGCATCGACCTCTCCACGACGTACGGCTACCGGACGTCGTCCGCGGCCGCCGCGTCGATGGACGCGCTCATGGGCGGAGCGTTCTCCGCGCCCAATCCGGTCTACGCCCGCCTCCACAACCCTGCGGTCGCCGGATTCGAACGCGCTCTCGGCGCCCTCGAGGGCGCCGAGGAGGCAGTCGCCTTCGCCACCGGTATGTCCGCGATCACCGCCGTGGTGCTCGCCGCGGCCCGACCCGAAGACGGCGTCCACCTCCCGCACGTCGTCGGAGTCCGTCCGATCTACGGCGGGACCGACCACCTGCTGACGTCCGGTCTCCTCGGCACGGAGGTGACGTGGGTCCGGCCGGACGAGGTGGAGGCCGCGGTCCGTCCCGATACGGGCCTCGTCCTCCTGGAGACCCCCGCCAACCCGACGCTGGCCATGGTCGACATCGCCGCGGTGGTGGGCGAGGTCCGTCGGGCCGAGCTCCGGGTCGGCCATGCCGTCCCCGTGGCGGTGGACTCGACCTTCGCGACCCCCGTGCTCCAGCGGCCGCTGGCGCACGGCGCAGACATGTCCGTGCACAGCGCCACCAAGTTCCTGGGTGGTCACGGAGACGCGATGGGCGGCATCGTGGCGGCCTCCGAGGCGTGGTCGGCCAGGCTTCGGCAGGTCCGGATGATCACCGGAGGCATCCTCCATCCGCTCGCGGGCTACCTCCTGCACCGCGGTCTCCAGACGCTGCCCACAAGGGTGCGTGCGCAGCAGGAGAGCGCCCGCGCGCTCGCCCAGTGGCTCGCGGAAGACCCTCGCGTCCTCGAGGTCTTCTACCCCGGGCTCCGCGAGGACCCGACCGAGCAGCGGCTGCTGGCGACGCAGCAGCGCGGCCCGGGCTCGGTGCTGGCCTTCCGGGTCCGCGGCGGTCCGGAGGCGGCGCTCGGCGTCACCGAGCGGCTGCGGCTCGTCACCCCGGCGGTATCGCTCGGCTCCGTCGACACGCTCATCCAGGCCCCGGCGCACCTGACGCACCGGGTCGTGGACGCCGAGGCGCGGGAGGCGTCGGGTGTCCCGGCCGACCTGCTGCGGCTGTCGGTCGGACTCGAGGCGGTCGAGGATCTCCGGGAGGACCTCGACCGGGCGATGTCAGAGGTCGAGGCCGCCCATGGGGTCGAAGCCCTGGTAGCCCTTACCGTGTGACGGGCCCTGGTGCGGCGCCCGGGCGTAGCCGGCGCTGCTGCGGCTGATGCGGCGCTGCGCCACGAGGGCCTCGAGCACGAGCTCGCACGCCGCGGCCCGCTGGCCGGCGTTCGCCGTTGACCCTGCCAGGCCGACGTTGCCGACCAGCTCGAGGAGCCCCGGAACGGTCCCGAAGCCCTGCACGCACGCTTCGGCCGCCGCGTCCTCGCCGATCTGGAGGGCGCCGCCCGACTCGAAGTAGTCGACGATGTCGTCGACGTCGGCGCCCGCGTCCTGGACGTCGAACGTCTGGGAGCAGCTCTGCTGGATGAGCTCCCGCGCGATGCGGTCGCCCCCGTGCAGCTCCCCCTCGTACTCGAGCTCCATCTTCCCGGTGATCGCCGGAAGCGAAGCGTAGACGTCGGCGACCCTCGGGACGGTCACGTCCTCGCCGTGGCGGAGCGCCCGGCGCTCGGCGTTCGAGACGACCGTCTCCATGACGGTGATGGGCATGCGCTGGCTCACCCCGGAGCGCTGGTCGACGCGCTTGTCGTCCCGCGCGAGGAAGGCTACCCGCTCCACGACCTCCTCCAGGAAGTCGGGGATCTCGACGCAGCTTCCGTCGCGCGCCACCCACGCCTCCTGCCGGGTGATGTCGACGCCGATCTCCAGGTCCTCCGGGTAGTGCGTGCGGATCTCGGCCCCGATGCGGTCCTTGAGCGGCGTGATGATCTTGCCGCGAGCCGTGTAGTCCTCCGGATTCGCGGTGAAGACCATGAGGACGTCGAGCACCAGGCGGATCGGATACCCCTTCACCTGCACGTCCCCCTCCTGGAGGATGTTGAAGAGGCCGACCTGGATCTTGCCGGCCAGGTCCGGGAGCTCGTTGATGGCGAAGATTCCCCGGTTGGCGCGGGGCAGCAGGCCGTAGTGGATCGTGAGCTCGTCGGCCAGGATGTGCCCGCCCCGGGCCGCCTTGATCGGATCGACGTCCCCGATCATGTCGGCGATCGTCACGTCCGGCGTCGCCAGCTTCTCCACGTAGCGGGCGTCGCGATCGATCCACTCGACCGGTGCGTCGTCCCCGTGCTCGGCCACGAGCTGCCTTCCGAACTTGGAGAGAGGTCGGAGCGGATCGTCGTTGACCTCGCTCCCCGCCAGGATCGGGATCTCGGTGTCGAGGAAGCGGGCGAGCCCGCGGAGGATGCGGCTCTTGGCCTGGCCCCGGAGCCCGAGGAGGATGAAGTCGTGCCGGGCGAGCACCGCGTTGACGATCTG
>CALJLC010000257.1 GCA_937982605.1 uncultured Gemmatimonadales bacterium
ACCAGGGCGGTGATCCGGCCTTCCCGGGCCGCGGCCCGCGCCGCGTCGAGCGTCCCTCCGAGGCGGAGCGGGTCCGCCTCGGTGAGGACGTTCACCGGCCGTTCGGGATCGTCGAAGGTGCTCCAGCCCACCCCGTCGGCGTCGACCTCGAAGGTGGGACTCGGGGAGCGGGTCATCTGGGCGGCTCGGGGCGTGCGGGGACGCTCCACAATAGGAAACCGCGGCGCAAAAGGAAGCCGCCCGGGCGCGTCGGCACCCGGGCGGCCTCCGGACCGGAATCGGTCCGCGACGCGGGCCTCGGTGAGGCTACAGCTTCACCCGCTCTTCGGCGTTGGACCGGTTGAGCGTCACGGTCACCGGCTCACCCTTCTCGACCGTGATCGGGACGTTCCAGTAGAGCTCCGTGTAGGCCAGCTCGTAGCGGGCGTGCACCCAGTACTGGCCCGGCTTGACCATCAGGTTGCCGCGCGCGACGCCGTTGGCGTCGGTCGTGTCGACGACCCAGTCCAGCCCGGTCGCGGCCTGCGCGCTCGAGAAGACCTCGCCGATGTCGGCGAACGCCTCGTCGGCCCAGTTGTCCTGCATGATCCGGATCGAGTCGGACTCCCGGATCGTGCCGCGCTGGAGCTCGTCGAAGGCGGCGAAGGTGCGCTCCTGCTCCCGCTCCGCGGCGCCGAGCTGGCTGTCCCAGTCCTGCCACTCGCGGAAGAGCGCCACGTAGCGGGCCTCGCCGCGGGCGAGCGGCTCCATCGCCTCGTTGAGCGCCTGGAGCGTGTCCCGGATCGTCTGCCAGCGCCGGGTGGCGGCGTCCCACGCCTCCTGCGCTTCCTGGACGGCCTCGCGGCGCTCCAGGAGGTCCTGCGGGATCTCGGGCTCCGGGGTGCCGTAGGCGCTGGCCATCTGGTCGAAGAGCTCGTCCCGGTCGAAGGGGATCAGCTGGACCTCGATATCGGAGAGGGCCTGCGTGATCGTCCCCTCGCCGTCGGGGTTGGGCATCTCGACCTGGATCGAGACGACGACCTCGGCCGGGCCGCATGCCGCCAGGGCGAGCATGAGGCTCAGTGCGAAGGAGGAAGACCTTCTCATGAATGCGGACTCCGTCGAACGTCGAACTTGGGGCGTGAAGCCCACGAAGGTA
Source organism: uncultured Gemmatimonadales bacterium (assembly GCA_937982605.1). Classification (GTDB taxonomy): domain Bacteria; phylum Gemmatimonadota; class Gemmatimonadetes; order Longimicrobiales; family Gaopeijiaceae; genus UBA2589. The sequence continues at coordinate 1,139 of CALJLC010000257.1, forward strand.
GTGGCCGGGAAAACCGGCATCAACCTCGTAACGACGGTACGTCCCGGAGGACGATCAGTTTCGGACGTAGTCCGGGAGGATGAAGCCCGAGGGGTCCTGGGCCACGCCGTTGACCTTCACCTCGTAGTGGAGGTTCGGGGCCGTGGTGATTCCCGTGCTCCCCACCTGCGCGATCACGTCGCCGCGGGTGACCTCGTCACCGACCTGGACGATGAGCTTCGAGGCGTGTCCGTAGAGCGTGGAGAAGCCGAAGCCGTGGTCGATCTCGACGGTGAGCCCGTAGCCGACCACCCAGCCGGAGCGGATCACCCGGCCCTTGGCGGCGGCGAAGATCGGGGTCCCGGTCGGGGCGGAGATGTCGATGCCCTCGTGCGGCAGCGGCCGGTTGTGGACCGGGTGCATGCGGGACGCCGAGAAGCGGGAGCTGAGCCACCCCTTCGTCGGCAGGATCGACGGCGTCGATTCCAGCAGGTCGCGGTGGGCCAGGGCGGAATCGGTCGCCTCTTCGAGGCTCTCGGAGAGCAGGCGGGCCCGGCGCTCGAGCGCGCTCAGGTCGTAGCCGGTCGCGAAGATCTGCTTCGTGGTGGTCGAATCGATCGTCCAGAGCGCCGACGCCTCCGGCATGCCCAGGCCGGGACCACCGACGCCGGCCTCGAGGACCTCGGGGTCGATCGTCTCCAGACCGGCGACGCTACGGAAGTGGGCGTCGTTGGCCGCGACCCGGTCGAGCGTCCGCTCGAGCTCGGTCATGCGGCTCTGGAAGTCGGAGAGCTCCTGCTCGAGGGCGGCGTTGCGCGCCGCGAGGCTGCTCGCGCTCGCGCGCGTCAGACCGTAGGTACCCAGGACCAGGGCCCCGGCGACGACCAGTGTCGCCGCGACGACACCGCCCGCGGCGAGGAGCCGGAGCGTGCGCTTCGACAGCGTGTATTGCTGGACCGGGTCGTCCTGTCCTCGCATGACGAGGAAGG
>CALJLC010000258.1 GCA_937982605.1 uncultured Gemmatimonadales bacterium
CGTAGTGCATCATCGCCGAGGGGTCGCGCTGGTTCTCCGCCGAGCTCTCGTGCGGGAAGTACGTGTGCACGCCGTCGCCTTCGTACGCCGCGGTGTCTCCACGCGCCAGGTGGCGGTGCTCGGGCGGCACCTCGGTGTCCCACGTCCTCGGCTCGACGATGCCCGGCATGACGCGCTCGTTGAAGGCGTGCACCCAGCGGGGGTACGCCCGGCGGTAGTGCGTCGAGGTCACGAAGCGGGCCAGCTCGGGCACGATCCAGTAGACGTGCTCGGTCTGCTTGCCGCCCATGGGGATCGCGGCGCGGTCCTTCTTCGAGATCGACACCCGGCGCGACTCGGGGTCCAGGGCGCCGAGCCAGTCGGCCAGCGCGGTGCGCTCCAGGTTCTTCGGCGAGCGGCCCTCGAGCAGCGGCTCGCTCTCGAAGCCGGCGAGCGGGCTGTCGGCGTCGGCCACGGCGTACATCGGCTCCCAGCGAAAGCCGACGCGCTGCTGCCAGGCGTTGGCCACCAGCGCGTGACGCGACGGCAGGGTGCCGGTGGCGAGCGTGGCGTGGCCCGGCGCGGTGGCGGTGCGCGCGTGCGCGTGGGTGGCGTTGGTGAAGCGCATGCCGCCGTCGATGAGGCGGCGCAGGCCGTGCTGGAAGGCGGGCGCGTAGCGCTCGAAGGCGTCGCCGCGGAGCTGGTCGACGACGAGCATGACGACCAGGCGCGGCGGACCGTCCTGGGCCGAGAGGGCGCCGGGCGCGCCGAGCACGAGGCCGAGCGCGGCGAGGGTGGTCGCGGCGAGGGCGCTCGTGGGGCGCGCGGCCGGAGCGGTCGCGGAGGGTCGGACACGCCGGGGTCGGCGTGCCGCTGTCATGGAAAAGCGGCGCATGCGCGGCTGCGTGATCGAGTCGTTCGTCGGTCCGGCTTCCACCCGTCCCGTCCGTGTCCCGGCGTTCGGTGGCCGCCCGATCACGGGTCGCCTAAACTACGCCGAGGCGCACGCGGCGCCACGCCCGGTACCCCCAGAACGGACACGCCGATACGGGTCCGGGTTCCCGGGTTCCACCCCACGCGGGCGGCAGCGGATGCAGCAGGGCGGACACGAAGGCTGGGTCGAGGTCATCTCGGGCGTCATGTTCTCGGGCAAGTCCGAGGAGCTGATGCGGCGGGTGCGCCGGGCGCTGATCGCCCGGCGCCGGGTCCAGGTGTTCAAGTCGTGGATCGACCAGCGCTACGCCGGGCCGGACCGGCTGGCCAGCCACAACGGCACGGCCATCGACGCCGTGCCGGTGAGCACGGCACGCGAGCTCCGCGAGAAGGTCGATCCCGACACCCAGGTCGTGGGCATCGACGAGGTGCAGTTCCTCGACGACGAGATCGTGCGCGTGGTGCGCGGGCTGGCCGAGCGGGACGTGCGCGTGATCGTGGCGGGCACCGACATGGACTTCCGTGGCGAGCCGTTCGGTCCGATGGGCCGGCTCATGGCGATCGCCGAGGTGGTCGACAAGCTGCACGCCATCTGCGTGCGCTGCGGCGAGCCGGCCACGCGCAACCAGCGCCTCGTGCACGGCAAGCCCGCGCCGGCCGAGGGCCCGATCATCCAGGTGGGCGGAGCCGAGACGTACGAGGCGCGCTGCCGGCGCTGCCACGACGTGCCGCACCCGGGCCGCTATCAGACGGAGCTCGACATCGTGGCCGAGGCGGACGCGTGGGCCAAGCGGGTGCGGTACTGGTAGCTCAGGGCACCACCCACACCCGCGTCCGGTGACCCCGGACGACCCCGACGACGAAGCCGAGCGGTACGCCCACGGCCGAGCCGAGCACCCCGCCGACGAGCGTGGCGTGCTCGCGCAGCCACGAGTCGCCGGTGCTCGCGCCGAAGGCCGCGCCGGCGCCGAGGCCGAGGAGCAGACCGATGCCCATCCCCTCCAGCGCGCCCCGCCGCGGTGAGCGGAAGTCGATCCGTCGGACGTCGGTGAGCGCGACGCGACGGGCGGGGCCCTCCGCCACCGCGAGCGTCAGCTCCGCGCCCACGACCGCGATCCGCCCGGTCGTCTGCGCGCCGTCGGCGGTGGTGACCCGGGCAGGCCAGCTCCGCGCCTCCCGCTCGATCACGTCGAGCGCCGGAGCGTCCGGAGCCGGGGGGAGCGCCAGCTCGTGGGTGCTGCTGCAGCCGCCGACGAGGAGCGGAAGCAGGAGGCAGAGCCGGGCGGGCGTCATGCGCCGGGCACGACGAGGACGCGCACCTTGTGGCCCGAGGCGAGCCCCGCGAGCAGCCCGACGCCTCCGGCGATGATCCCGAACGCGGTACCCACGAGCAGCGCGGCTTCCCCGGGCTCCCACCAGCCCGAGTCGGCGGCGCCCAGGGGGGCACCGATCAGGAAGCCGGCCAGGAATCCGATGCCAATGCCCTCGAGCGCACCCCGGCCGTGGTGGCGGAACTCGATCCGCTGGACCTCGGCCAGAGGGACCGTCCGTTCGTCGCCGAACGGGAAGACGAGCCTGGCGTCGGAACCCTCGATCGAGATCCGGTGCGCGGAGTACCGTCCGGCCTCGGTGTCGACGCGAGCGGACCGTCGGGCGCCGTCGGCCTGCACGACGGCCAGCGATTCGGATCCCGGCTCGGGGGGGAGCCCCAACTCGTACGTCGTGGAGCTGGCGGCCAGGGCCGGGAGCAGGAAGACGAGCACGACACGAGACATCGATCCCTCCGCGGGCGGTGCGCGACAGCATAGACGCGGCCCGGGCGGCTCGCCAGAGGGCCGGCGGGCGGCTGCGTCGGAACCTCAAGTTTCGATGGGGGGCCGACGATCCTTCCGGCATGCACGGTTCCCGCGGCTCGGCGACGGGCCCTCCCCCGCGGCGTCCCGCACGAATCCTTTGCTCCCGTACCGGTTTCGGGCTACTAGTTCTTTCCGTGACGCTCCGCCCCCCGTCGGTCCCGCCCCGTGGCACGTCCGGGTTCACGATCATCGAGCTCCTGCTCGTGATGGTGATCATCGGGGCGCTCGCCGCGATCGCGATCCCGAACTACCAGACGGTGGTCGAGCGTGCGCGCATCACGCGCGCGATCGGGGACCTGCGCTCGATCGGGCAGAACATCACCGAGTATCAGTTCCAGA
>CALJLC010000259.1 GCA_937982605.1 uncultured Gemmatimonadales bacterium
CTGCGGCCCGGAGACGGGACAACGGAGGCGGTCACGTTCACGCGAGGAACGAGGAGGCACGGACCTCCGAGGGTTGCGCCCGACGGGTCTCGCATCGCCTTCGTGCAGCGCATCAACGATCGGTCCAACCTCTTCGTGATGCAGGCCGACGGCGATGGTGAGCGGCAGCTCACCTTCGTCGACGGAGCCGTGCGCGTGCCCGCCTGGTCTCCGGACGGTCGCACCCTCGCAATCCCGGGGCTCCACCAGGGAGCGTGGTCGCTCTGGCTCGTCGACGTGGAGTCGGGGGCTTCCCGGCGCGCGCCGCTGGACGGCTTCGACGGAGACGAGCTCGCGTGGGCGCCCCGATCCGACATCGTGTACCAGTCGGCCTCACACACCGTGCTGCGCGCCGTCGATCCCGAGACCGGCTCCCGGCGGACCGTGGTGCCGGAGATGCCTCGGAGCTGGTGGTACGACATCCGGCTCACCCAGGACGGAGCGTCACTGGTGGCCCGCCGGGAAGGCGACGAGCCGGGCGTCTGGGTCGTCGACGTGGCGACGGGTGGGCTGCGGAAGATCGCAGACTTCTCCGCGGGGTCCGTCGGTTTCGTCGACGCCGACCGGACCACCCTCGTTCTGGACGTTTCGGGCCGGACGGTGGTCGCACGCGAGGTGCTGGGCGTGCCCTTCCGAGACGGGGACGTCACGTCGTACTACTCCCTCCCGCCCGGGTCAGGAGTCAACCCGCTCGACGCGGACCTGACCCCGGACGGAGGCTACCTGATCGCCGCCGTTCCCGTCCGATCGACCGACGTGTGGATGGTCGACGGCTTCGACCCCCGGAGGTGATCGCTTGACCGTTCGTACCGCACGAGGCGCGAAGACACTCGAACGCCGCTACTACGTGGGCGCGGACGTCTACCAGGCCGAGACCGAGCGGATCTTCCTGGAGCGCTGGCTCTACGTGTGTCGCGCGTCGGAGCTCGTCGAGCCGGGCGACTACCTGCTCTACGAGCTCGAGGCCGAGAGCGTCATCGTGGTGCGGGACCACGAGGGCGCGCTCCACGCGCACCACAACCTCTGCCGGCACCGGGGCACGCGGCTCGTGACCGAGGCGCGCGGTCGTTTCCCGCGCACGATCCAGTGTCCGTATCACGCGTGGACGTACGCGCTCGACGGCGCGCTGACCGGGGCGCCCTTCATGGACGAGGTCGAGGGCTTCTGCCGGGCCGACTACCCGCTCCGGTCCGTGGCGCTCGCCGAGTGGGAGGGGTGCGTCTTCGTGAACCTGTCGGACGACCCCGAACCGTTCGAGGAAGCCTTCGCCCCGCTCATCGGCAAGTTCGGCCGCTGGGCGCTCGCCGACGTCGTGCCCGTGCACCGCATCGTCTACGAGCTCGACGCCAACTGGAAGCTCGTCTTCCAGAACTACTCGGAGTGCTACCACTGCCCGGCGCTGCACCCCGCGCTCAACCGCCTGACGCCGTTCCGCAACGCGTCCAACGACCTGGAGGAAGGCCCCTTTCTCGGGGGGCCGATGCACATGTCGATCGAGGGTGGGAGCATGACGATGACCGGGGCGCGATGTGCCCCTCCGCTCGGTGAGCTGTCCGGCGACGAGCTCAACCAGGTCCAGTACTACACCGTCTTCCCCAACCTCCTGCTGAGCCTGCACCCCGACTACGCGCTCGTCCACCGGATCGACCGACTGGCCGTCGATCGCACGCGGATCGTGTGCGACTGGCTCTTCCACCCCGACGCCGTCGCCGAGCCGGGCTTCGATCCCTCACCGGCGATCGACTTCTGGAACATGACGAACGAGCAGGACTGGGAGGTCAGCCGCCTGTCGCAGCTCGGGATCGCCTCGCGCGCGTACACGCCCGGGCCGTACGCGGCGCTCGAGAGCATGATCGCGGCGTGGGACCGGGAGTACGTGCGGGCGCTGGGGGAGTAGGGGCGGCGGGGCTCGGCTCGCGGATCCACGGGGTGGACCGCATCTTGGGCGCATGGCCGCGTCGGACCGCATCGCCTCCCTCAACACCGCCCTCGAAGGACGCTACCGCGTCGAGTCGGAGCTGGGTGCGGGGGGGATGGGCGTCGTGTACCGGGCCGAGGACGTGCGACACGCGCGGCAGGTGGCGCTGAAGGTTCTTCCGCCGGAGCTCTCCCGGGAGCTCGGCGCCGCGCGTTTTCTGCGAGAGATCCGGATCGCGGCCGGCCTTTCCCACCGCAACATCGTCCCGCTCTTCGACTCGGGCGACGCGGACGGGCAGCTCTACTTCGTGATGCCGCTCGTGAGGGGCGAGTCGCTGCGCGCCCGCCTGGACCGGGAGGGGTCGCTTCCGGTGGATGACGCCGTCCGCATCGCGGTGGAGATCGGGGAGGGGCTGGGTGCCGCCCACGCCGCCGGCATCGTCCATCGCGACGTGAAGCCGGGCAACGTGCTCCTCGAGTCCGGTCACGCCCTCGTCGCCGACTTCGGCGTGGCGCGGGCGGTCGACGCCGCCGCGGGGGACGGACTCACGCGCTCGGGCATCGCGGTGGGGACCACGCCGTACATGAGCCCCGAGCAGGCTTCCGGCAGCGTCGAGCTGGACGGCCGCAGCGACCTCTACGCGCTCGGCTGCCTGACGTACGAGATGCTCGTGGGCGAGCCGCCGTTCACCGGCGCGACGCCGCAGGCCGTGCTGGCCGGCCACCTCACCCGGGCGCCGACCCCGATCGCCGAGCGGCGTCCCGAGGTGCCTCCGGGCCTGGCCCGGGTCGTCGAGCGCGCGCTGGCCAAGGATCCGGCCGATCGCTTCGCGACGGCCGAGGAGATGGTCGCGGCGCTGGAACGGGCGATGACCGCCGAAGCCCAGGCCGCCGAGCTGCGGCGAGCGGCGCGACGCCGGTGGGCGGGGGTCGCCGGTGCGGCGGTCGCGCTCCTGGTGCTGGGGGTGACGGGCTCGTGGCTGGCCGAGCGCGCGACCGCCCCCGCCATCGAGCGGCTCGCGGTCCTGCCGGCGTCCAACATGACGCGCGATCCCGAGCAGGACTTCTTCGTCGACGGCGTCCACGAGGCGCTCGTGAGCGAGCTGCAGCGCGCGGGGATCGCCACGAAGGCCCGCCAGTCGGTGCTCCGCTTTCGCGACAGCGAGCTGCCTCTCGAGGAGATCGCGCGGCAGCTGGGCGTGGACGGCATCATCCAGCCGGCGGTGGGGCGGGAAGGGGATTCGGTCTTCGTCGACGTCAGCCTCTTCGACGCGCGCACGGAGCTGCCCGTGTGGACCGCCTCGTTCACCACGGAGACCCAGGGGGTCATCGGGCTCTACCGGGAGATCTCGGGGCGCGTCGCCGAGGAGATCGGGGCGGCGCTCTCCGCCGAGGCGCGGGAGCGGCTGGCGGAGCGCCCCGAGATCGATCCCCGCGTGACCGAGCAGGTGTACGCGGGCGAGTTCGAGCGGCGCCAGTTCACGCCGGACGCGCTCGATCGGGCGCTGGCGTACTTCGAGGCGGCCATCGAGATCGACTCGACGTACGCGCCGGCCCACCTGGGCGTCGCGGCCATCTGGGCGAGTCGGGCCCAGGTGGGGCTGGCGCCGCCGAGGGTGGCGTTTCCGCTGATGCGCGCGGCGCTGGACCGGACGCTCGCGCTCGACCCGACGCTGCCGGCGGCGATCTGGAGGGAGGGGACTGTGAAGCTCTGGCACGAGTGGGACCTCGACGCGGGCCTGGGCGCGATGCGCCGCGGGCTCGAGCTCGACCCGAACGACGCGCAGAGTCGCGCCCTCTTCGGTCACGCGCTCATGATCGACGGTCGTTTCGAAGAGGCGCTCGCCGAGGGTGAACGCGCCCGACGTGACGATCCGCTGAATCCCTTCGTCGAGGGGCTGTACGGCGTGCTGCTCAACGGCGCGGGGCGCCCGGAGGAGGCGGTCGAGCTCATGACCGACCTCCAGCGCCGGTTCCCCGGCGCCGCGTTCGGCACCGGCCCGCTCCTGCGGGGGCTCGAGGAGTTGGGGCGCCTCGACGAAGCGCTCGAGATGCGGAGAGCCTTCCACGGCCGCTTCCCCGGCGTAACGGAGGCGCTCGACGAGGGGTTCGCCGCGGGCGGCTACCCCGAGGCGATGGCCCGGGCCGCGGAGCGGATGGCGGAGCTCTACGGCGGCGAGATCTTCGTGAGCGCTCTCGACATCGTTGACCTGAACGCCGAGGCGCGCCGGTTGGACGAAGCGATGCGGTGACTCCGGGTCGCGGACGAGCAGCGCGATCCCCACGCTCCGTACCGAGGGGGGGCGCACTCCCTTCGGCCGCTGCACGACCACCCCGGTTTCCGGGAGCTCGTCGAGGAGATCGGCTTCGAGATCCACGTCCCCGACTCAGGAGGCGGGAGGCCATGACGTCGGAAGAGTTCGCCCGGCTCGCTCACCGGGCCGAGGAGCTGGCACGCCGCAATCCCGCCGGCTACAGGCGGCGGCTCGTCGCGCTCGGGGGCCTCGGGTACGCCTTCGTGTGGGGGCTCCTGGCCCTGGCGGTCGGCTCGATCGCCGTGGTCGTGCTCTCGGCCGTGGGGATCGGGCCCGTACGCATCCCGGTCGCGCTGCTCGACAACCTCCTGATCCCGATCGGGGCGTTCGCGGCCGTCCTCGCGCAGGCGCTCTGGGTGCCGCTCGAGCCCCCGGGCGGCCACGTCCTGGAAGCGGAGGACTTCCCGGAGCTGTTCGAGATGATCGAGCGGGTCCGCCGGGAGGTCGACGGTCCGCGGATCCATCGGGTGGCGATCGACGATCAGTTCAACGCGTCGATCTCGCAGATTCCACGCCTCGGCGTCTTCGGGTGGTACCGGAACTACCTCACGCTCGGGCTTCCGCTGATGTCGATGGTCTCGGCGAAGGAGTTCGAGGCCGTCGTCGCCCACGAGTACGGGCATCTGGCCGGCTCGCACGGCCGCCTCGGCACCTGGATCTACCGGATCCGCGCCACGTGGAGCCGGCTTCTGCAGGCGCTGCAGCACAAGAAGGGCGTCGCCACGGGCCTCGTCCGCGGCTTCTTCGACTGGTACTCGCCCTTCTTCAGCGCCTACTCATTCGCCATGGCCAGGGCGAACGAGTACGAGGCCGACCGCACCGCGGCCTCCGTGGCGGGCCCGGGGGCGATCGGCGGCGCGCTGGTCACGATCTCCGCGATGGCTCCGTACCTCGAGCAGGAGTACTGGAAGGGGGTCATGGACGAAGCGGAGCGGTCCCCGACGCCGACGTCGACGCCGTTCTCGTCCATGGCGCGGCCCGGCTTCGGGCCGGGCCAGGAGCGGCTCCGGGAGGCGCTCACCGGAGCGCTGGCGATGCCGAGCGGGCTCGGCGACACGCACCCGAGCCTTGCCCAGCGGCTCGAAGCGTTGGGGGTCGACGCCGGGACCCCCTCGGTTGCCGACCGCTCGGCCGCGGAGGCGTACCTCGGCCGGTTGCTGCCGGAGCTCGCCGGACGGATGGACCGGCAGTGGCGAGAGCGGGTCCTCCCGTACTTCCAGGGCCGCCACGACCACGTCACCCGAGGCCGCGCCCGGCTCGAGGAGCTCGAACGGGAAGGGGCCGGTGACGACCCGGCCCGGCTCCGGGAGCAGGCGCGTCTGCTGGACGACCTCGACGGGCGGGAGAAGGCGCTCCCGGTCTATCGTCGCCTGCTCGGGGTGGCGCCCGACGATCCCCTCGCGCTGTGCATCGTCGGCTTCGAGGAGTTGCGTGCCGGAGACGACGCCGGCATCGCACGGGTCGAGCAGGGGATGGAGCGGGACCCGAGCCTCATCGTGCCGGGCTGCCAGGCCATCCGGGACCACCTGGCCTCGGTCGGGCGGATGGAAGAGGCCAACCGCTACCACCAGCGACTGCTGGAGCGGCACGAGCTGGAGCAGCGACGGGAGGCCGAACGGGCCCGCATCCCGTTCGAGAAGGCGTACGAGCCGCACGGGCTCTCCGCGGACGCGCTCGCGCCCATCGCCGCCATCGTCGAGGCCCACCCCCGGGTGGGCCGCGCCCACCTCGTTCGGAAGCAGGGCTTCGAGCCACCGATCTACGTGCTTGCGGTGAAGCCGCGGGCGGGCCTGACACTGACGGACAAGCGGGCCGAGCTGGCCGGCGAGCTGGCCGAGGCGTTGACCGTGCCCCAGGACATCCTCGTGGTCGTCATGACGGGCGACAACAAGCGCCTGATGCGGTTCATGCGAAAGGTGAAGGGGTCACGCATCCGCTGAGCGGCGGGGTCGCGGCGGCGTTGCCCCCGCCTGCGGCGGTTCGTAGCCTGTTCCTGGATTCGCCTTCGCCCACGCTCCTCGCGAGGTGCCACGTGCTGCGCTCGATCGAGTTCCTCCACAAGGGTCGCCGGTACCGTGCCAACGTGCGCGCCGTGCCGGGTGGCGCCCCCGAGTTCCGTGACGGCGCCTGGTTCGTGTCGATGAACGGCGGACCGGAGCGCCGCGTCTTCGAGGCCCACGGCGAAGACGCGGACACGCCCGAGTTCCGCCACCGCATCGTGATCGCCACGTGGCTGACGGATGCGTACGATCGCCGGGTCGCCGGGGATCGGCGGAAGCGCGGAGGGCCCGACCTCTCGGCGGAGGAGCGGCGGATCGGGACGGACAGGCGGGCGTAGGCGGGTCGGGCCGGCCCACCCCTTCTCTCACAAGGCGATGATGCCCGCCGGCTTCGACGCGACTTCTCGCAGCGTGTTCGTGAGCTACTCGTCTTCGGACCGATGGCTCGTGGAGCTCCTCGTCGAGGCGCTCGAGACGGACGGCTGGTCGGTCTGGTGGGACCGTGAGGTCGACGTCGGGCAGGAGTTCGACCGTCAGATCGACGCGGCCCTGGCCGAGGCGGACTGCGTGGTCGTGGTCTGGTCACGCGACGCGATCACCTCGAAGTGGGTGCGGAGCGAGGCCCTCGCCGGCTTCGAGCGCGAGCGCCTGGTACCGGTAGCCCTGGACTCGTCACTCTCCATCCCGGTCCCCTTCAATCGGCTTCATACCGCGTCCCTCGAGGGCTGGACGGGCGATCTTCGCCATCCCGGTCTTGCCGAGCTGGCCCGGGGCATGCGGGCGGTCGCGGAGCGAGAAGGCCGCGCCGACGAGCAGGCCCCGGCCCGGGATCCGGAGTCGGAGGTGAGACTGGCGGTCCTGCCGTTCGACGACATGGGAATCGGGGAGTCGACCCACCTCCGCCTCCAGCTGCCCGATGCGCTCATCAAGGCGCTGAGCCAGTTCAGCAACCTCGTCGTGCTGTCCCGACGGGCGAGCTTCGACCCCGGGCTCGAGGGGCTCGAGGTGAAGGCGCTGGCCAGGACGCTCCGGGTTGGATACGTCATCACCGGCGCCGTCGCCGAGATCGGCGCGGAGATCGAGATCTCCCTCGAGCTGTGTGACGGTCGGACCGGTCGCCAGCTATGGACCGGGTCGTATCGCCGATCCCCGGACGCGATGCGCTCGCTCGCGGACGTCGCGGCGGACATGGCACGGGCGCTGAGCGGCGCCTTCATCCAGCTCGCCCTCGAGACCGCGGACGAGCAGAGCGAGCAACCGCGCCACCTCGTCGGGTCGGGGCGCAAGCTCCTGTTGCGGAGCACGCCCGAGGCGATCCGCATGGCGCAGGCGAAGGCTCGACGCGCACTCGAGCTGGAGCCGGACAACGGCCACGCGCTCGGCCTCCTGGCCTCCGCGCTGGTCGAAGAGATCGTGAACGGACACACGGATGACATCGAGGCGGGGCGAGCCGAGGCCATCGAGTCGGTCGACCGCGCGCTCGTCCTGTGCGTCGACGACCCGATCGTGCTCAAGTACGCAGGCTACGCGCTCTCATGCTGCGGGGAGCACGCGCAGGGCGTCCAGGCGCTGCGTCGGGGCCTGGAGCTCAATCCGCACGACGACGGCGCCTACGGATACCTCGGCTGGGGGCTGGCGCCCTCGACGAGCGCGGAGCACCTGGACGAGATCGTCCCGATCCTGCGCCGACTGCTGGAGCAGTCGCGGAAGCACCCGGGCCGCCCGTTCTGGAACCTCCACTTGTCCGTGGCGCTCACGTGCCGCGGGGATTTCGACGGCGCGTACGAAGCCGCACGGGAGGCGCTCGCGTTCAGTCCGGGCATGTCGCTGGCGGGTGTTCACTGCCTGAACGCGCTCGGTCACCTGTCGCGCGCGTCGGACGCCCAGGCGCTGATCCGCCGCTACCGCCTGGACCTTTCGCCGCTCCTCCCCCGCGTTGCCCCGATCCTGAAGCTCCTGTCGCGAGACGACGACGCCTTCGCCCTCCGGACGGACGGCCTGCGGGCGCTGGCTCTGATCTGAGGGACCGGCGTCATCCTCCAAGCCGCCAGAGCTTCGCGTCCTCGAAGAGCCGCTCGCGGTGCATGAGCAGCCAGTCGGAGTGCTCGTTCAGCGTCGACTGCCCGAGGGCGAGCAGGATCTGCCTGCGGTCGTGTGTGCTCGTGGCGTCCCTCATCCTCCGGTCGGCGTTCTCGTAGATCCTCAGCATGAACTCGTACTGCTTGATGAGCTCCTTGACGGCGGTCGCGTATCCGTAGCCTTCCCGCACGGCGAAGAGGAGGAGGCTGCACCCCATCACCACCGTGAGGACGCCGAGCACGTCGGGCGGTAGCCTCGAGCCCAGGAAGACGAAGACCAGGACCGTGAGCGCGCTGACGCCGAGGCTGAGTCGACCGACCGCTCGCGTGCGCGCGAGCTGACGAAGGCGATCCCGGGCCTTGGTTCGGAAGTACCCGAGCTGGCCACGGTCCTCGCTCCCGATCCACGCCCCGACCGCGGCCGCCATCGCCGCGTCGCTTCCGTTCGGGCACGCATCGTAACGCATCCCCGCGATGCGCATCACGTTCCTGATCCAGCCGAACTCGGGGTTCTGCCCCTTCAGGTAGCTGTCGTGGGCGAACTTCCACCGGCTCTCGGGGACCACGCCGGCCATCGCCCAGTACGTCTGGACGCGGAGGCCCTCGGCGAGAGTGCGGTAGTCGAGATACTTCCGGTGCCAGCCGCCTCGGCGGGCCAGGGCGTTCGCGCCCAGGGAAATCCCGAGGAAGAGCAGGAACCCGACGAGGAAGCGCGAGCTCGTGCTCAGGTCCGTGTACAGGATGAACATGAGGCCGGTGAGAAACGCGCACAGGTGGGTCGTTCGGAGCGTCCACAGCGTCCGGGTCTGATACCGGATGGCCAGCCAGTCCGCCACGCGGAACAGCCGGTCCATCGTGTCGAGGCCGGGGGGCCACGGGTGAGCCGGAGCCTCGGGGAGCAAGGAAGGTGTCTCCACGTCGATCCGCTCCGAGAAACGGGTCGCATCACGGCTGAACTCGGCGTGGCGCTCGAAGATGACGCGATGCTGCAACGGCATCTCCGACGAGCGCGGATTCTCGGGGTCCTTGGAGTACCAGAAGGTCTGGCCCGGCCTGAGGCCGTCTCTGGGGGTACCGGCTCGGTCCGTCCGGGAGCATACGATGTGGTAGACGAGGTCGCTCTCGTCGTCCACCAGCATCTGCTGCGTGGCCACCGTGGCGCTCGTGACTCCGGGCATGACGTCGTCCTGGTGGAAACGGACGACCTGCGCGGTGCCGCCCAGGTGCACGGACGGCTCGCCGTCCCAGATGGCGAGCAGGATGTGACAGTGGGCGCTGAAGTAGACGCCCAGGCGCGCGTACGGGTAGTCGCGCGCCCACCGGTCGGGGTCGGTTCCGGGAGGAGGCGGTGGAGCGTCGCCCACGACTTCGAAGACGTCCACGGCCGCCGAGGCGACCCGCTCGAAGGCGCGCACCGCCTCCGGGTGGGTGAAGTCGGCGAGGTACTCGCCGCGGGGTTTGGGGAGTGGAACGACGAGATCGAGGTCCATCTCCACCGCCACCTCCCCGACGAGGAGGTCCGCGCCCTCGGCGAGGGGCGAGAGGACCGTGAGTCGGCACCAGGGGAAGCGGTCAACGAGGTCCCGGAAGAGGTCCCGGACGCGCGCCCGGATCTCCGCCAGCTCGCTGTCGACGAGATTGCGGTGTCCGGTCACGGCTACGATGACGCGGTTCGCCTGCTCCCGGGTCGACTCCGGGACTCCGCTGGACGGCGACACCCCGGCGATCGGGCGGCCCGACCCGGTCAAGAGTTGCGGCTCGCCGTCATCGGGCCGCGGCCCGGCCCGGGACCGGGCTCGAGGCGGTTGCCGCGGCTCCCGCGCGCGCGTTCGCCGGAACGAACAGGTGGGTGTAGCGGATGAAGGCCTCCGCCGCTTGCTCGGGAACGACGCGAAGGCCGTCGGCGTCCGATTCCATTTCGGCGAACTGGCCGAGCCGCTCGAGGAAGGAACGGACCTCCGGGTGCTCGAGCACGACCTCCAGCGGTAGCCGGGTACGCTCCTCCCAGTAGCGCCTCGCCACTCCTTCGCGCGTCGTCAGGGAGAGGTACATGAGGCTCGGCGCGGTCAGCGCACCCCCGGCCGGAAGGGCGTCGTCGAAGACGACGGGTTCCTCGATGTACCCGTGAAGCCCACCTCGACGCATGCTGCGCAGCTCCCCGTCCAGCATCGAGAAGGCGCCCGAGCCGAAGCCGATCCAGTCCATTCGGAGCTGGAAATAGGCGAGGTCCGCGAGGCAGGGAAGTGCCCCGAACATGGAGACCCCGTACTCGGGGAGGCCCGCGTCTTCCAGGAGCCGTCGACCCACGGCGTAGGAGTCGAGCTGGACGCCCAGGTCGATCTCCCCGAGAAAGCCCCGCTCGAGCTGGCGACGCATGACCGTGTGCCCGCTCGGTCGGTAGGCGTAGAGCGAGACGTGGTCGATGGGCAGATCGAGGGCACGCCGCACGGACGCCTCGACCTCGGCAACGGACTGCCCGGGCATCCCCGTGATGAGATCGATGCTGACATTGCGGAAGCCCGCGTCCCGAGCCATTCGGACCGAGGCCGCGCCCGTGGACGCGTCGTGCGTGCGTCCGATGCGTCTGAGGCGTTCGTCGTCCAGGCTCTGCAGCCCGACGCTGATGCGGTCGAACCCCAGCTCGAGCAGCACGTTCAGCTTGTCCGCGTCCAGCGTGTCCGGACTGCTCTCGATCGTCGCTTCGGTGACGTTCGCGAGATCGAACGACTCCTCCAGGGCTCCCCAGACCGCACGGATCTCCTCGGGTGTCAGGAGGCTCGCCGTGCCACCGCCCCAGAAGACGAGCTCGGGTGTGTACTCCGCCAGCAACGGACCCCAGTGGGCGATCTGCCGTCGCATGGCGTCGATGTAGCGTCGTCGGGGCGAGCTCTCGGGTCCCACCCGCAGGTCCGCCACGTCGATCCCGGTCACCCAGTCGCAGAAATGGCACTTAGACTTGCAGAACGGGACATGAACGTACAGGAGCAGCGGGCGGCGTCCGTTCGTCCCGACCCCGCCGGCGGTCATCCGAGCGCCTCGAGGGCCGCGGGCACGTTCGGTTGGGGCCCGATGTGCTGGGACACGGGGGCCTCGGGATCGGGGGCCTGCGGCGTGCCGGTCCGAACCAGCAGCTCTCGCACCTCGGCGGGGGAGAGCGGGGCCCCGTGCCGCTCCCGCGCATACGCCTGCACCAGGGCCACGGCCCCGGTCACGCAGGGGGTGGCGCTGGACGTGCCGGCGAAGCGGAGCGTGTACCATCGGTTCTGCCCTCCCCCCTTGGCGTCGCCGTATCCCAGCGTGGCGACGTTGTACCCCCAT
>CALJLC010000260.1 GCA_937982605.1 uncultured Gemmatimonadales bacterium
CTGAAGGGTTACAAGACGGTCACGCTGCTGGAGATCACCGCGGGCCAGGGCACGGTCGGCCTCGAGATCGCCAAGGCGTGGGCCGACGTGGACGTCGTGCTCGCCCCGATCGGCGGTGGCGGCCTAGCGAGCGGCGTCGCCGCGGCGGTGAAGCGCCTGCTGCCCAAGGCCCGCGTCGTCGGCGTCGAGCCCGAGGGGGCCGCGTCGATGCGGGCCGCGCTCGACGCCGGAGCGCCGACGATGCTCTCCGAGGTCGACACGATCGCCGACGGGCTCAAGCCGGTCATCGCGGGGGACCTCACCTTCGAGCACGCCCGGGCGCTCCTCGACGACGTCGTGACGGTCGGTGACGACGCCATCCGCCGCGCGGCCGCCATGCTCGTGCACCGCCAGAAGCTGGTCGTCGAGTGGAGCGGCGCCGCCACGACCGCGGCGCTGCTGTCCGGCCGGGTCCGGACCGACGGCGGCCGCGTGGCGGCGGTCATCAGCGGCGGCAACCTCGAGACGCCGGCCCGGCTCGGAGACAGCCCGGCCGCACCGCAGGTGATCACCTGATGCGCCGCGTCGTCCTCTTCGACATCGACGGCACGCTCGTCTGGGGTGGGCCGGCCAAGGACGCCTTCGTCGAGGCGATGCGTGAGACGTACGGCACGCCCGGGGACTTCGAGCGCGTGAGCTTCGCGGGCAAGACCGATCCCCAGATCGCGCGCGAGCTCCTGGCGGGGGTCGGCATCCCGCACCCCGACATCGACGCGCGCCTCGAGGACCTCTGGGCGCGCTACCTCGGACACCTCGAGGCCCGCCTGCCGGAGCACCCCGTCGAGGTCCTGCCGGGCGTCCCGGAGCTGCTCGACGCCCTCGACGCGCTCGACGACGTCGGGGTCGGCCTCCTCACCGGCAACATCGCCGGCGGCGCCCGGCTCAAGCTCTCCTCCGGCGGCCTCTGGGGCCGGTTCGCCTTCGGTTCGTACGGCTCGGATCACGAAGAGCGGGACGAGCTCCCGGCGATCGCGGTGGGGCGGGCCCGCGAGCTGTGGGGAGAGCTGGTGCACGCGGGCGTGGCCATCGTCGTGGGGGACACCCCGCGCGACGTCCAGTGCGGCCGGGCGGGCGGAACCCGCACCCTCGCGGTCGCCACGGGCTCGTTCTCCGTGACCGACCTGACCGCCGCGGGGGCCGACCACGTGCTCGAGGACTTCACCGACACCGGCCGGGTGGTGGAGCTCCTGGCCGGCTGAGCGCCGCATCGGCGTCGCTTGATCCCCCCGCCCGGGGGAAACATTTTCCCGATCCAGGCGAATGAGACTTTGCCGGATCAGTCAGAACGGAGCGTACGACGTGTCCAGAGGCGAAGAGCGTCGGCAGGCCCGCGAGGCCCAGTCCGACATGCGGAAGTTCTACTACATCTTCGGCGCGGTCGCCGTGCTGGGCGTCGGCGCCGTCGGCTGGCAGGTCAGCTCCAGCGTCCTCAGCACCGCGGCGGTCGCGCCGGTCGAGCTGGGCACGCTGACCGACGAGGAGCTGTTCGAGCTCGCCCAGGGGATGACGCTCGGCGACGAGAACGCCCCGGCCACGATCGTCGAGTTCGGGGACTACCAGTGCCCGGGATGCGGCGCCTTCGCGATGTCGGTGAAGCCGCAGATCGACCAGCTCCTGGTGGGCGCGGGCCGGGCGAAGTTCGTCTTCTACGACTTCCCCCTCGTATCGATTCACGGCAACGCCTTCCTGGCGGCGCGCGCGTCGCGCTGCGCGGACGATCAGGGCAAGTACTGGGAGTACCACGAGGCGCTCTTCCGGAACCAGTCGCGCTGGTCCGCGGCGTCGATGCCCGCCAGCGCCTTCGAGCAGTACGCGGCGGACGTGGGGCTCGACGAGGGCGCGTTCGAGTCGTGCCTGAACAGCGATCGGCACGCCGAGGTGGTCACGGCGAACATGCAGCTCGGCCAGCGCATGGGCGTGCGCTCGACGCCGACCGTGCTCGTCAACGCCGGCGGCACGACACGGCAGCTCTCGAGCGTCGACTTCCAGACGCTGTCCTCCACCATCGACGAGCTGACCGGGGCGGGCCGCAACTGAGCCCTTCCCGGACGGCCCGCGCTCCGCGGAGACCGCACCGATGAGCGACACCGTGAAGGTGCGGCTCCTCTTCGTGGACGACGGCGAGTATCACCACGAGACCGTGGAGATCCCGGCGGCGTCGCTGGAGGGCCACGAGCGCCTGATCGACTGCCTCCGCGAGGACCCGGCGGTGCTCGAGCGGCTCTACTTCGACGTCGACCGGCTCGTCACGGCATACCTGAAGGAAGACTGAGCGTCCGGCGCGCCCGTTCGAGCGTCCATTCCCGAACGACCCGCGGCGGCCACGCCCCGCGCTCCGCCTGCTCCAGGATGCGCTCGGCCTCGCTCCTTACCCGCGCGGCCGTGTCGTCGTCGACGTGGCCGAGCGCCATCGCCTCGTCGAGCTCGTCCTCGTCCAGAAGCGTGACCTCCCCGTCTCGCGGCCACCAGACGTCGAGGTAGAGGTCCGTGGTCCGCCAGGTGCGACCGTCGATCTCGACGGGCGTGAGCAGGTTGGCGTAGAGGCCGGTAAAGGTGCCGTCGGCGCGGTGGAAGCGGCCGATGTCGTGCCAGACGCCCGGGAAGGTGAACCAGAGCGCCAGCGAGCCGTCCTCGAGCATCACCGTGTCGCCGAGCCTCATCGGCTCCTCCATCCGGATCGGCTCGGAGAGGGTCACGATGACGTCGTCGCGCTCCAGCACGACCCGCTGGTCGTAGACCCTCAGGCGGTCCGGCGGGCGACGGTAGTGGATGGCGACGCGCGGCGGCTCGCTCATCCTCCCGCGGGGTCGGCCGGGTCGACTCGCTCGACGAAGACGTCCATCACGCCGCCGCACACCGCCGGACTCCACGTCGTGAAGTCCTCGGTCAGTTCGACGCGGACCCGTTCGGGCCGCCCGCTCTGCAGCACGCGCCGCGCGGACTCGATGACCTCGGCCTCGCCGCACCCGCCGCCGACCGTGCCCACGAGCCCCCGATCGGGGTCGACCACCATGCGCGCGCCGACCTTGCGCGGGGTCGATCCGCGGGTCGAGACGATCGTGGCCAGGGCGCACGCCCGCCCGGCGCGGCGTGCCTCGATGAGCGCCTCTGCGAGCGCGCGGTCGTCTTCGTGGGTCATGGGTCGGAATCCTGGGGCGTGAAGAAGCGCTCGGCCACCCGCTCGACCTCGCGCAGCGGCACGCCGCTCCCGCCGCGGGCCAGCAGGATGAGCTCGGCCGCCACCGCCACCGCGATCTCCTCGGGCGTCTCGGCGCCGATGTCGAGCCCCACCGGCGCGTGGATCCGCGCCAGGGCGTCCGCCTCGAATCCCTCCTCGACGAGCTGGACGTAGGTGGCGCGAACCCGCCGCCGGCTGCCGATCATGCCGATGTAGGCAGGGGCCGGATCCGTCCGCAGCGCGCGCACGAGGCACTCGTAGTCGTACTTGTGCCCGCGGGTGACGAGCAGGAGGTGGGAGCGCTCGTGGAGCGGGACGTCGGCGAACGGGTCTCCGAAGTCCGCCCGCACGAGCCGGTCGGCGTCGGGGAATCGCTCGCGCGTCGCGAAGTCCGGCCGGTCGTCGAGCACCGTGACCCGGTACCCGAGCAGGGCCCCCAGGTGTGCCATCGGCTGCGCGATGTGCCCGGCCCCGACGACGACGAGCTCCCGGAGCGGGCGGCGCACCTCGAGGTAGAGCTCGAAAGGCGTGCCCCCGGACGCCTCGCCCGCGCCGGTCGCGGCGCTCGCGGGGTCGGAGGGCTGGACGGCGTGCAGGCCGTCGCGCCCGCGCGGGTCGGCGATGAGCCGGTCGAGCGCCTCGACGGCGGCGGCGTCGAGCGGAGCCGAGCCGAGCGAGCCGCGCGTCGTCGCAGGGCTCCGGTCCGCCGCTCTCGACCGCACGATGCGGGCGCCGACCTCGTGGCCCTCGGGGCCGCCCACGAGGGTGGCGCACGCGGCGGTGCCCCCGGCCGTCGAGACCTCGAGGAGGAGACGGGCGGCCTGCGCCGGCCCGACGCGGTCCGCGGTCACCCGCTTCCGCCCCCGGCCAGGCTCGCCCGAAGTCGCTCGAGCGCCTCGGGGGTGTCGACGTCGATCACCACGCCCGGCTCGTCGAAGTCGACCAGGCACGCGCGCCCGAGGTGGCGGTGGACCACGGTCCGCGCACCTCCCTCCAGCTCCGGGTCGGAGAGCTCCGCGAAGAGCGAGCGACGGAAGATCGCCGGGTGCCCCCGCTTGCCGGCGTGCACCGGGATCGTGAGCGAGGCACCCGACCGCCGGCTCGCCTCGAGGAGGCGCGCGACGTGGGCCCCTTCGACGAGCGGGTGGTCGAGCGGGAGCCACGCGACGGCGTCGACGTCGGGGTCGAGACGGTCGAGCGCGCGGCGCAGCGAGGTGATCGGCCCGTCCCCGGGGTCGGGGTTGAGCACGACCTCGACGTCGAGTCGCTCCGCCTCCGCCCGCACCGACCCCTCCTGCTCGGCTACCACCACGACGACGCGGCTGCAGCCGCCCTCCCGCAGCGCCTCGGACACCCGTTCCAGGAAGGACCGCCCCTGCACGTCGATCGTCGCCTTCGGGCGACCCATCCGCCGGGACGCGCCCGACGCCGGCACCACGCCCACCACGCGGAGGCGGTCAGCGGCCGGCACGGTCCGGGGCGGGAAAGGCCTGGTAGAAGGTGCGATCCTCGGAGGCGAGTCGGACCAGCAGCGGCGCGGGCTCGAAGCGGGCGCCGCAGCCGTCGTGCAGCTCGCGCAGGCGATCGAGCACGCCACGGGGGTGGAGCGTGTCGGCGAAGCGGAGCAGCCCGCCGCGGAAGGGCGGGAAGCCGGTCCCCATGATCATCGCGAGATCGACGTCCCGGGCCGCGGAAACGATCCCGTCCGCGAGGATGCGGGCGGCCTCGTTGATCATCGAGAAGACGAGCCGGCGCCGGATCGCCCGCCGGCGCTCCTCGGCGCCCTCACGCTTCGGGTCGCGGACCCCGCCGAGGCCCAGCACGCCGATGATCTCCGGATCGACGCCCTTCTCCTGCCCCTTCTCGTAGCGGTAGAAGCCGAGGCCTCCCTTGCGCCCGAGCCGGTCGGTCTCGCCGAGCTTCAGCAGCACGGGTGAGGGCTCCAGGCGGTCGCCCAGCCCCTCGTACAGCGAGGCCCCCGCGTGGCCGGAGACGTCGATACCGACCTCGTCGATGAGTCGGAGCGGACCCATCGGCATCCCGAACTTCTTCGCCACCGCGTCGATCTCTTCCACAGATCCGAACTCGGCGAGGAGGAAGCCCGCCTCGTTGAGGTACGGACCGAGGATCCGGTTGACGAGGAATCCGGGTCCGTCCCCCACCACCACCGGGACCTTCCCGAGCTCGACGGCCAGCCGGTAGACCGTGGCGACCGTGCGGTCCGAGGTCTTCGGAGCGCGGATCACCTCGACCAGCGGCATCCGGTGGACCGGGTTGAAGAAGTGCATCCCGCAGAACCGCTCGGGCCGCCGCAGCGCTTCGGCCATCCCGGTCACCGAGAGCGACGAGGTGTTGGTGGCGAGCACGCAGTCGTCCCGCACGATCCCCTCGGTCTCGCGCAGGACCGCCTTCTTGACCTCCATCTTCTCGACGATCGCCTCGACGACGAGGTCCGCGCCCGCCAACCCGTGTCCGTCGAGCCCTCCGGAGATCCGCTCCATCGCCTGGTCGGCCTCGCGGCGGCTCAGGCGGCGTCGCTTCACCTGCTTCATGAAGAGCTCGCGAGCGTGCTGCAGTCCGCCGGTCACCGCGTCGTGCCGGATGTCCTTCATGTACGCCGGGATCCCGCGCGCGGCCGCGAGCTGCGCCACCCCGCCGCCCATCACCCCGGCGCCGAGCACGCCGACGCGCTCCACCGGCATCGGCTCGACCGTCTCGTCCGCGACCCCGCGCCCCTTCCGCGCCGCCTCCCGCATGTGGAAGACGTGGACGAGGTTCTTGGACACCGGAGAGACGACCAGCTCGGCTGCCTCCCGGGCTTCCGCGGCGAGGCTGGCCTCGATGCTGCCGGTGGCGTGTCGCCGCAGGATGTCGAGGATCCGCAGCGGGGCGGGGTAGTGACCGCCGGTCGTCTCGAGGACCTTCCGGCGTGCCGTCCGGAGCACGAGGAGGCGCCCCGGCGGCGTGTCGTCGAGGAGGCGGGTCACGGCCGACCTCCGGGCGCCGCCCCGGCTGCCGTTGCCGGGCAGCGACGCCAGGAACGACCGGACGCCGTCTTCGAGGCCTCCGGCCGGGACGACCTCGGAGGCCAGCCCGATCCGCTTCGCCTTGCGTGCGTCGACCTTCTTGCCGGTCAGCAGCATGTCGAGCGCCGCCTGCAGGCCCACGAGGCGGGGGAGCCGGGTGGTTCCGCCCCACGCGGGCAGGATCCCGAGCTGCACCTCGGGCAGGCTCATCGTCGTCTTCTTCGCGTCGGTGAGCACCCGGTGGTCGCACGCGAGCGCCATCTCGACGCCACCGCCCACGCAGAAGCCGTGGATCGCCGCCACCGTGCGGACCGGCAGCGACGCGACATCGTTGTAGATGCCCTGGCCGACGACGATCTGTCGCTCCGCCGTCTCGGGGTCCTCGATGGCCCCGATGGCGTCGATGTCGGCGCCGGCGATGAACGACTCGGGCTTTCCGCTGCGGATGACCAGGGCGGTGATCCGGCCTTCCCGGGCCGCGGCCCGCGCCGCGTCGAGCGTCTCTCCGAAGCGGAGCATCACCGCCTCGGTGAGGACGTTCACCGGCCGTTCGGGATCGTCGAA
>CALJLC010000261.1 GCA_937982605.1 uncultured Gemmatimonadales bacterium
CGTTCTACCTCCCCGACGTCTTCAAGGGCCGGCCCGGCGCCCCCCGCGAGCGTCGCACGATCCACATCGGCCTGGATCTCTTCGACGAGGCGGGCGCCGAGGTCCGCGCGCCGCTCGCGGGACGCGTTCGCTCGGTGCGGGACAACGGCACCGGGCTCGACTACGGCCCGACGATCATCCTGGAGCACGACTCGCCCTCCGGTCCCTTCTGGACGCTCTACGGTCACCTGGAGCGGGCCTCGGTCGCGTCGCTCGAGGCGGGCGCCGAGGTCGAAGCGGGCCAGGCCATCGCGCGGATCGGACCGTATCCGGAGAACGGCGACTGGCCGCCGCACCTCCATTTCCAGATCCTCGCCGACCTGCTCGATCACGACGGCGAGTTCCCCGGAGTGGCGCTCCCGCGCGAGCGCTCGGTGTGGGCGTCGTTCTGCCCCGATCCGAACCTGATCGCACGGCTGCCCGGAGCGACGACCTTCGAGGAGCCGAAGGACCTCCGCGAGCGCCGATCCGCGGCTTTCGGCGACAACCTCAGTCTCTCGTACGACGAGCCGCTGCACATCGTGCGTGGAGTCGGCACGTACCTCTACGACCCCCTCGGCCGCGCCTACCTCGACTGCGTGAACAACGTGGCCCACGTGGGCCACGAGCACCCCGCGGTGGTGCGCGCGGGGCAGCGCCAGATGGGCGTGCTCAATACCAACACCCGGTACCTCCACGAATCGATCGTGGCGTACGCCGAGCGGCTGGCGGCACTCTTCCCCGACCCGCTCTCCGTCTGCTTCTTCGTCACGTCCGGCTCGGAGGCCAACGAGCTCGCCCTGCGCATGGCCCGCGCGCACACGGGCGGCCGGGGCGTCGTGGCGATCGAGGCCGCCTACCACGGCCACACGCAGGGTCTCGTCGACGTCAGCCACTACAAGCACGCCGGAGCCGGGGGTGAGGGCGCCCCGGAGTGGGTGCGGACCGTGCCGCTCCCCGACGACTACCGCGGCCTGTACGGCCGCGACGACATGGACCGGGCCGAGCGCTACGCGGACCACGTCCGGCCCGCGTTCGCCGGGCTCGGCGCCGCGGGCTTCGCCCCGTCCGCGTTCATCGCCGAGGCGATCCTCTCCTGCGCGGGTCAGATCGAGCCGCCGGTCGGGTATCTGGCTGCCGCGTACCGGCACGCCCGCGCGGCGGGCGCGGTCTGCATCGCCGACGAGGTCCAGATCGGCTTCGGGCGGGTCGGCAGCCACTTCTGGGGCTTCGAGAGCGCGGACGTCGTGCCCGACATCGTCACGCTCGGCAAGCCGATCGGGAACGGCCACCCGATCGGCGCCGTCGTCACGACACCCGAGATCGCCGCCTCCTTCGCCAACGGGATGGAGTTCTTCAGCACCTTCGGCGGCAACCCGGCCTCCGCCGAGATCGGACTGGCGGTGCTCGACGCCGTCGAGGACGGCCGGCTCCAGGAGCACGCGGCGGTGGTGGGCGGCACGCTCAAGGCCAGCCTGGCTTCCCTCGCCATGCGCCACGAATGCGTCGGCGACGTGAGGGGCCGCGGGCTCTTCCTCGGCATCGAGCTCGTCCGCGACCGGGCGGCGAAGAAGCCGGCCCCGGCGATCGCACGGTACGTGGTCAACCGGGCCAGGGAGCAGGGGATCCTGCTCAGCACCGACGGCCCGGACCACGACGTGATCAAGATCAAGCCGCCCATGACGTTCACGCAGCAGGACGGGGAGCGTCTCGTGGCCACGCTCGATCGTATCCTCGCCGAGGATCCGGTCCGCGCCGGGATGGGCTCCGACTGACGGCACGCCCCCGCGCGCCGATCCTTCGAGGTCCCCGCGTGCGTCGACCGGAGTAGTGTCGTCTTGACATTACTGTCGGGCGGACACTAGAGTGGTGTCACTTCGACACCATCTGAGCGTCCGCCCATGAGCACCCCGACCGTCACCGACTTCCTGCCTCTGCATCCCGAGGCGTTCCGGATCCTGGTCATCCTCGAGGGAGGCGCCCGCCACGGCTATGCGCTGGTCAAGGAGCTGGAGCGGGATCCCGGGCGGCCGGGCCGGGTGCTTCCGGCCAATCTGTACCGCCGGATCCGCACCCTGCTCGAGCAGGGGCTGATCGAGGAGACCGACGCCCCCGCCGACGAGCAGGACGAGGACGAGCGCCGCCGGTACTTCCAGGTGACCCCGCTCGGTCGGGACGTCGTCCGGGCCGAAGCGGACCGGATGCGGGAGCTCCTCGTCGGCGCAGCCGCCGTGCTCGGTCCGGCCGCTCGGTGAAGGGCCCACGCAGCCGGTTCTACCGGCTTCTGCTGGGTCTCTTCCCGGGTGACTTCCGGCGGGAGTTCGGCCCGGAGATGGAGCGGCTCTATCGAGAGCAGCTCGCGGAGGAGACGGACGCTTCCGGTCGCGTCGCGTTCAGGCTGCGGGTGGTGGGCGACACGGTCGGACATGCGTCGAGGGAGTGGACGAGCCGGCTCGGGGCCGCGCTCAGGCGAGAACCAGGGGAGGGGACGGGAATGGACGGGTGGAGACAGGACGTGGCATTCGGATTTCGCTCGCTGCGCAGACGGCCCGGCTTCACGCTCGCCGCGGTGCTGACGCTCGCGATGGGCATGGGCGCGACGGTCTCGATGTTCTCGGTGGTCAACGGCGTGCTGCTCGATCCGCTGCCGTACCCCGACAGCGAGGACCTCGTCGTGGTGTGGAACCGGAACGTCGGCATGGGGAGCCGCGGCCGCAGCATCGACCACCCGGACATCCGCGCCGTGCAGGCGGCGGTCTCCGGCTTCACCGTGGCGGGATTCTCCGGCTCCCGCCCCACCCTCACCGGCTTCGGAGACCCGCAGGTTCTCTTCGGGGCGCGGGTGACCGACGGGCTCATCGGGCTCATGGGCCTGCAGCCCGCGCTCGGGCGGGATCTGACCGCGGACGACGACGTGGCGGGTGGCCCCAACGTGGTGGTGATCTCCCACGAGTTCTGGGTCGAGCGCATGGCGCGCGACCCCGACGTGCTGGGCCGCACCATCGAGCTCTCCGCCGAGTCGTGGGAGATCGTCGGGGTCGCGCCGCAGGGCTTCGACTTCCCGAGCGGTGCCGAGGTGTGGATGCCACGCCAGCACGACCTCGACGGCTGCGACCACGGCTGCAGCATCCTGAACGCCGTCGGCCGGATTTCACCGGACCGCAGCTTCGAGGAGATCTCGGCCGGCCTCGCGTCGGTCAGCGCGAGCATCGAGGAGCAGTACCCGGACGAGCACCGTGACGATCGGCTCGAGATCGAGTCGATGCTCTCGTACGAAGTCTCCGACGTGCGCACCGCACTCTGGGTCCTGCTCGGCGCGGTCGGAGCCGTGCTCCTCATCGCGTGCGCCAACGTCGCCAACCTGCTCCTCGTCCGGGCCAACGCGCGTCGCTCGGAAGTGGCGCTCCGCGCGACGCTGGGAGCGAGCCGGCGCCGGATCGTCCGCCAGCTCCTCACCGAGAACCTCCTGATCGCGGTGGCCGCGGGTCTGGCCGGGGTCGTGCTGGCACACTGGGGCACCGAAGCGCTCGTGGCGCTCGCTCCGGCCGACCTCCCCCGCCTCGACCAGGCGCGCCTCAGCGGCCCGGTCCTGGCGTTCGCGGCCGGGCTCGTCGTCCTCGTGACCGCGGTCTTCGGCGTCTTCCCCGCGCTCGTCGCCAGCGAGGAAGCGGGGACGCGGCAGGGCGGCCGTCGCACCGCCGGTCGACGGCACGGCGGCCGCTCCAGGAGCCTCCTGCTCGCCGGAGAGGTAGCGCTCTCGCTGACGCTCCTGCTCGGCGCGGGGCTCCTCATGCGCACCCTGGAGCGCATGGGCGCGGTCGATCTCGGCTACGACACGGAGCGCATCGAGCGCTTCCGGGTCTCGCTGCCCGACGCCCGCTACGATTCGATCGCGGTCGGAGATTTCCTCGAGCAGCTCCAGGACGAGCTCGCCGGCCTTCCCCAGGTGGCGGCGGCCGGGTGGGGCTTCGGGGTTCCGCTGGCCTCGGGCAACATCAGCGCGTCGACGATCCTGCACGACCGCGAGCCGGTCCCGCCGCCGGACCAGCCCGTCTTCCAGATCCGCCCGGTCACGACGGGCTTCCTCGAGGCGACCGGCACCCGGCTGCTCCGGGGCCGCTTCTTCGACGACCGCGATCGCTACGGCAACGAGCCGGTCGCGGTGATCAACCAGTCCGCGGTCGCCGCGCACTACGCCGATCGCGACCCGATCGGGCTGCGGATCGAGTCGCAGGTGAGCTGGGGCTTCGACAGCTCGCCACCGATGACGATCGTCGGCGTGGTGCAGGACGTCGTCCGCGGCGACCCCACCGAGCCGCCCGCTCCGGCCATCTACCTCCCCAACCGCCAGTTCGGCGCCGGCAGCGGGTACATGTCCCTCCGGCTCGCACCCGGTGTCGTGAGCGCCATCCCCGAGGCACGCCGGCTCATTGCCGGGCTCGACCCGTCGCTGGCCATCTGGGACGTCACCACGATGGAAGCGGTGCTCTGGGAGGCGAAGGCGCCGACGGTCTTCTACACGACCCTGCTGTCGGTCTTCTCGCTCGTGGCGCTCCTGCTGGCGGCGGTCGGGCTCTACGGCGTGGTGGCGTACGCGGTGACGCAGAGGACCCTCGAGATCGGCATCCGCATCGCGCTCGTAG
>CALJLC010000262.1 GCA_937982605.1 uncultured Gemmatimonadales bacterium
GTGCCGGGATCGATACCGAGGACGAGCTCCCCGGCCTCCCTCACATCGCCTCGGCGAGGACCGCTTCGTCGATGTCCGCGTTGGAGTGGACCTTCTGGACGTCGTCCAGGTCGTCGAGCATCTCCATCAGACGCAGCAGCTTCTCGGCGTCCTTCCCCGCCACCGCGACCTCGTTCTTGGGGATGAGGGTGAGCTCGGCGGAGGTCGTCTCGATGCCCGCAGCGCGCAGCGCGTCCTGTACGGCCCCGAAGTCGGCCAGCTCGGTCGTGATCACGAACTCGTCGCCGTCCGAGGCGACGTCCTCGGCGCCCGACTCGATCGCCGCCTCGAAGACCGCCTCCTCGTCGTAGGCGGCGGCGTCGATGACGAGCTGGCCCTTCCGGTCGAACTGCCACGCCACGGAGCCGTCCGTGCCGAGGCTGCCGTCGTGCTTGTTGAGCGCGTGCCGGACGTCGGCCACCGTCCGGTTCGTGTTGTCCGTGAGGCACTCGATGAAGAGGGCCACACCCCCCGGGCCGTAACCCTCGTACGTCGCCTCTTCGTAGGCGACGCCCTCGAGCTCCCCGGTCCCCTTCTTGATGGCCCGCTCGATGTTGTCCTGGGGCATCGACGCCGCCTTGGCCGTATCGACCGCGAGGCGGAGCCGCGCGTTGAAGTCCACGCTCCCGCCCCCCTCACGGGCGGCGACGGTGATCTCGCGGATGAGCTTGGTGAAGAGCGCTCCGCGCCTGGCGTCGTTGACGCCCTTCTTGCGCTTGATCTTCGACCATTTGTTGTGGCCGGCCACGGGTCCTCCGGGTGCTGCACGAGGCGTAGTTCCAGGGCGCGAAAGGTACCGACGGGCGCCACGCACGATCAATCGGCGCACCTCTCGGCGACGGTCTTTTTGCTTGCAGGCGGACCGCCCGCCGGGTTAGGGTGGAAACGGCCCTCCGAGGCCCGCATTCATTGAGCTTCAAGCGCTTACGGGACCGTGCACGCAGCAGGCGCACGGGAACCGGGAGACCTTTCGATGCATCACCCCAGAAGCGGATTCACGCTCATCGAGCTGCTCATCGTGGTCGTCGTGATCGGCGTCCTGGCCACGATCGCGATTCCGAAGTTTTCGTCCATGCGCGAGAAGTCGTACATCGCGGCCGTGACGTCGGATCTCAAGAACGTGGCGAGCCAGCAGGAGATCTACCTGAGCAACCAGTACTCGTACGCCCCGAACGTGACGGACCTCACCATCACGCTCACCGACCAGGTCACGATCTCGATCAACGAAGCCACGGGCACCGGCTGGGCCGCCACCGGCACGCACTCGGGCCTCGTCGGACGGCAGTGCGGCTTCTACTTCGGCGACGCCAATCCCACGGGCGCGGCCCCGTCGACGGTCCCGGGCGCGGTCGTCTGCAACTAGGCGTCCGCCCTTCTCCGTAGCGGCTGGACGACGAGGCGCCGCCACGCGAGCGCGAGCCCCGTCCAGACGAGGAAGACCCCCGCGAGAGAGGCGAAGCCCGCCACCGTCTGGCCCCACACCCCGAAGTACTCGCCGGTGTGCGCGAAGCGCAGGAAAGTCCGGAACCGGCGGCCCCGGGACTGGTCCTCGAAGGACTCGAACGCGAGCTCCTCACCGCTGAGGGCGTCGTAGCGCACCGTGTGGCGCTTCTGCGGCTCGCCGCCCCATCCCCGGTCGATTCGCACCGCCACGGCGTCTCCGACGTCGTCCGGGATCGAGATCGTCAGCGTCCGCCATCCCTCGACCCGGCGCACCGCCGGCTCGACGAGCGCGTCCAGCCTCCACGGCTCGAACGGGGCGGGAGGCTCCGGAAGCGCTGCGGGCGCCGGCGCCGCCAGCGCCCCGGCCGAGCCGGCCGGCGACACCGCCGGACGAGGCGCGGGCGCGGCGGCCCGGTTCGGCGGGACGTCCCCCGCGACCCGATACGCCAGGTCGCTTGCCCACGGAAAGGAGATGACGGTGGCCGAGCCGACGACGAGCGCGAGGGGGATCGCCATCCAGAAGCCGAAGACGTTGTGCCAGTTGAAGTCCCGGGCTTTCCCCCGCGCGCCCCGGTTGAAGAGCAGGATCGGCCGGAAGTGCTGGGGCGTCCACCGCTTCGGGATCCAGAGGTAGAGGCCGCTCAGCACCAGGAAGAGGAAGACGAGGTTGCTCCAGCCGGTGATGGCCCGTGCGGTAGCCCGACCGTCCCCGGTGGCGCCGAACCAACGGTGCATCCGAACGTTCCACGAAAGGAAGGCGCGCACCGCGGTCGTGTTCTCGCCCCGCACCTCCCCCGTGCTCGGATCGAGGTAGAGCGTCCGGCCCCCGCCGATCGACGCGGCCACCGGCGCGTCCGCCTCGGACCAGAGGGTGACCGAAGCCACCCGCGCCTCGTCGGAGTCGTCCCCAGGGTCGGCGGCCCCGCGGGCGTACGACTCCGCGCGCCGCACCACCTCCGAGAGCGGCGCCTTCTTCCCCTCGACGGCCGGAGCGGTCCAGTACGCGCGGTCCGACCACTCGGTCATCTGCTTCTGGTAGGTGAGCACGACGCCCGTCACGGACATCATGAGAATGACGAGCCCGGTGGCTACCCCACAGACGAGGTGGACCCAGAACATGGCCTTGCGAAGCGGCATGGCGTGAGGTTGAAATTGATTCTCAATCTCTTTCGAGCCGCAAGCTCACCGCCGGAGGCGCGCCGGTCAAGACGGGGGGCGCGGGGAGCGACGGGCGGCGGGCGGCCGGAGGTGGTCCCGTTCGGGGCCCCCGGCCATGCCCGGGTCAGAAGAAGCGTCCGCCGAAGCCCTGCGCGCGGTTGAACCGGTTGTTGACGACGTTGTTGAAGATCGAGCCGAACTGGAACGACAGCCCGATCGAGACCCCGTACTGGAAGTCGGTCTCCTGCTGCTGGAGCCGCAGGAGCGCCTCCTCGTCCGTGACGCCGTCGGCGGAGAGGTAGATCTGGTCCTGCACCCACTCGATGTTGCCGTCGAGCTGGAGGTTCAGCCCCCGGATGACGCGGAATTCGATGTCACCCCGCAGCGACACGTTGTACAGGCCCTCCTCGTAGAGCGGGTCGCTCGGGAGAAAGAGGAACTGCGACGCGCTGACCGAGGCGCCGGCCTCGCCCCACGGCTGGCGCTGCGAGAAGTCGACCTCGAGCGAGTGTTCCCAGCGGGTCTCTTCGGACTGCAGATAGACGGTCTCCTCGAGGTACTCCCGGTAGGCGGGCCCCATGCGATACGAAACGGTCAGCGCCCGGCGTGTCGCCTCCTCGTAAGGGAACACGCTGTACTCGATGGCCGGCGTCACCTCCCAGCGCAGCGCCTGATTGAAGCGCACGATGCGCGCGACCTCCGCGCGCACCCCGAGCGACCAGTGCTCCGAGAAGGAGTACACGACGTAGGGGCGAACACCCCAGTCGTAGCGGTTGTCGGTGAGCGTGCTGTCCTCGAGCTCGTACTCCTGTCCCTGGAAGTTGACGTTCGTGCTGAGGTTGATCTTCCACGTCGGGGTGACGCGCGAGGCGTTGAACGAGCCGAAGAGGTTCTCCCGCTTGCTCAGCGACTCGCCGTTGAGGTTTCCGCGCGCGTTGATCCGGAACACCCACAGGTTCCAGGGATCGTCCACCTCCTGCGGCGCCACGACCCGCGCCGAGGGATCCGCGGCGCCTCCCGGCCGCCCCTCGACCGTGGCCAGCTCGCCGTAGCCCTGGACCGCGGCGAAGCGGGCGAAGCCGATCGAGAGCGCGTGCGTCATGCGGTCGAGGCGCTCCCGATCCGTATCGGTGGGCAGGGACTGGAGCACCATCTCGTCGTCGTAGCCTTCGGCCGCGCCGCGCCCGATGAAGTCGAGGAGGTACTCGCGTCCGCCGGCGCCCGTCCCGACGCTCGAGATGATCAGGTGGATGTCCGACACCTCGCGGACGTTCACCCAGTCGACCCAGTCGATCTCCGTGCGGTAGTACTGGAAGTTGCAGTCCGGACCGTCGCAGTCGAAGAAGACGCGAGGACGACCGTTGGCCTCCTGTGCCTCGAGGGACGCAGGGAGCGCGCCGAACGCGACGGCAGCGAAGGCGCCGCCACGCGCCGCACGGAGGGCGCGCGCGAGCGCCCCGGCAGGAAGACGAATGGGAGGCTTCTTTCTCTGGGGTTCGGAGGACCTACGCGAACTCGACACCTCGGCGCGGTCCTTTGTTCATCCTCATCGCGCAGGAGCCGGGACGAGCTCCGGGGCGCGGCGCACCGGGTTGGCCTGCTCGAAGTCGAAGGCGTACCCGAGCAGATCGGCCTCCGACCAGCTGTCTCCGATGAAGGCGAGGACGAACGGCGTGCCGTCGTCGAAGAAGGAGTACGGAACGGTGACGGTCGGGACGCCGAGGTCGTTGATGATGTTGCTCGGAAGCTCCGCCCAGTTGTTCGGTGCGAAGTCCGGCCGCTCGGGGTCCTCGACCACCGGACGATTCGGAACCCCGGACTGCGGGAAGAAGAGCCCGTCGAGCTCGTGATCGGCGAGCACGCTGCGGAAGAGGCCCCGGATCTGGTGACGCCACGCCTGGTAGGCGTCGCCTTCCTCGGTGGCGCTCGGGCGCGCAGGGCCGGGCGCGGGAGAGCCGTCCCGCCGCCGGCCGCGCTCCCACTCGCGTCCGCTCAGCATCTCCCACTCCTCGATCGTGTCGAAGGGCGCCCCGGGACCGAGCCCCTGCAGGTAGACGAACATGTCGTGCGTGCCCTGCGTGGGGACGTTCGGGCGCTCGTCGTAGAGCTCGACGAAGCCGCGCCCGGCGAAGGGGTCCTCGACGACCTCCGCGCCCAGCGCCCGCAGGGCCTCGATCGCCTTCGCGTACTCCGCGGCGGTGACGTCGTCGAGGGGAAGGAAGTCGTCACGCCATCCGGCGCCGACCAGGCCGAAGCGCTTCCCCTGGAGCGCGCCAGGCCGCAGCGCCGCCTCGTAGCCCGCTTCGGGCATGTGACCGTCGGACGCGAACGTCGCCAGGTCCTCCGTCGTCGGGCCGGCGAGGACGTCGAGCGCGACGGCAGCGTCCCGCACCGTACGCGCGATCGGGCCGACGACGTCGACGTACGTCCCGCTCAACGGCACCACCCCTTCGATCGGAACGAGCCCGTACGTCGGCTTGACCCCCACGAGGCCCTGAGCCGAGGAAGGATTCTGGATCGACCCGCCGGTTTCCGTGCCGAGCCCGAGCACGGCGAAGCTGGCGTTCACGGCGGTCGCGGTCCCTCCGCTCGACCCGCCCGGCACCTTGTCGACGTTCCACGGGTTCAGCGTCATCCCGGCCACGGAGCTGTTCGTTCGCGTACCGTGGCCGGCGAAGTCGGGCAGGTTCGTCTTGCCGAGGATGATGGCGCCCGCCTCGCGGAGTCGACTCACGACGGCCGCGTCGTCGTCGGGGATCATGTCGACGCCGCCCGCGGCCGAGCTGAAGCCGTCCCAGCCCGCCGTGGTCACGAGCCCACCGTGGTCGATGTTGTCCTTGATGACGACCGGCACCCCGTGGAGCGGCCCGCGGGGCCCGCCGCCCGCGTACTCGACGTCGAGCGACGCCGCGACGGCGAGGGCGTCCGGGTTCATCGAGATGAAAGCGTTGTAGTGCCCCTCGTAGCGGGCGATGCGCTCGAGGAACGCCCGGGTGAGCTCGACCGCGGTGAACCGGCCCTCGGCGTACCCGGCCGCCACGTCGGCGACCGTCATCTCGACGACGTCGATCGGGGCCTGACCGGCGGCGGGGACCGCGAACGACGCGAGCGCGACCCCGACGGTCAGGGCCGCGCCGCGCATGCTTCGTCGACCGGAGACGCCGTCCGGCCTCCGCTCAGCCGCCACCCGGGCCCCGCTCGGCCTCCTCGCCGCCCGGGCGCTCGTCGCCATCGGCCGCGTCCGAGGGAGCGGTCGCGTCCGCCGGGGCGTCCTCGGAGACCGGCGTCGTCCGGATCGTCGGGTACTCGATCCCGAGCTGCTCCAGGTAGGTGCCGAAGCGGGACGGGTCGTAGTAGTACGGGCGCATCCGCTCGCGCCACGTCGCCATGATCTCCTCGTTGAGCCAGATCGCGGGCTGGTCGTGCTCGCTGATGAACGGGATATACTCCGTCTCGGCGGTCTGCACGTCGTTGAAGTAGTCCCAGGCCGCGTCGACTGTCTCACCGTCGAGGAAGAGGTCGAGGAGCGTCAGCGCCTGCACCTTGGCGCCGGCGACCCCGCCCTTGTGCGCCACCGGCGTGGCCATCGCGATGCCGTTGGCCCAGTTGTGGCCCGGCCCGCCGCGCATGTTCGACGGGTAGCTGAGGGTGACCGTCGGCATGTTCCACGAGATGTCGCCGATGTCGTCGGAGCCGCCGCCGAGGGACCGGGAGAGGGCGACCGGCCCGCTCATCTCCTCGGGCACCTCGGTGGCCAGGCCGGTCACCTCGACGCCCATCTCCCTCTGGAACGCCTCGGCGAAGCGGACGTCGTCCTCCGACCACTCGGGCATGCCGACGCGCTGGATGTTGGCGAAGGTCTTCTCCGCCACCGGCTTGCTGAAGTGCCGGCTCCACGCCGAGCCCACGGTCATGATCGTGTCGACCTGGGTGCCGGTCATGAGCGCCGCACCCTGCGCCATCAGCGCCGCGGCGTCGTACTGCTCCTTCGTCAGCTCGTAGTCGCGCTCGCGGAAGTAGAACCAGATCGTCGCGGTCTGGGGAACCACGTTCGGCTGGTCACCGCCGTCGACGATGATGTAGTGCGAGCGGGCGGCGGGCTGCAGGTGCTCCCGCTTGTACTCCCACGCCTGCGCCATGAGCATCACCGCGTCGAGCGCCGAGCGCCCGCGCCAGGGCGAGCCCGCCGAGTGCGCCGTCTCCCCCGTGAAGCGGTACATCACCGACCAGAGCGCGTTACCGCCCTGCTGGCCCCAGTTCACGCCGAAGCCCGACCCGACGTGCGTGAAGAGGTTCACGTCGACGCCGTCGAAGACGCCCTCGCGCACGAAGTACGCCTTCGAGGCGACCTGCTCCTCCGCCACACCCGGCCAGATCAGAAGCGTCCCGTCGATGCCCTCGCGCTCCATGAGCTCCTTCACGGCGAGCGCGGCCACGATGTTCACCGCCTGACCGGAGTTGTGCCCCTCGCCGTGGCCCGGCGCCATCGCCACGATCGGATCACGGTAGGCGACGCCCGGCTTCTGGTTCGACTGCGGAATGCCGTCGACGTCGGAGCCCATGGCGATGACCGGTTCCCCGGTCCCGTTCGACCAGCGCGCCGTCCACGCCGAGGGCATGCCCGCTACGCCCAGCTCGATCTCGAAGCCGGCGTCCTCGAGGATTCCGGTCAGGTAGCGCTGCGTCTCGAACTCCTGCATGCCCAGCTCCCCGAAGGAGAAGAGCATGTCGATGATCTCCTGGACCATCTTCGAGCGTGCCTCGACCATCTGGAGCGCCTCTCCCTTCAGCGACTCCAGTCGCGGATCGGCCTGCGCGGCCGCGGCGTGCGGAAGGAGGGCGAACGCGACGGCCAGGGCCGTGAGAAGTCGTGCGACGTGACGCATGGAGTGCTCCGGGATGACGATGGGATGCGGGGCCGCACAATAATCCCCACCGCGCGAGCGGTCGAGACGTGCGCGGCGCGGCGTGTCAGCCGTCCAGCGGCGGCCTGCGCAGGTGCCAGTCGGTCCGCTTCTGGAACGCGTGCGCCACGCTCAGGAGCGCGTCGTCCGCGAAGAGGTCGCCGAGCAGCGTGGTGGTGAGCGGCATCGTCGTGGGCGTGTCGTCGTCCGGATTCCGGACGCCGAAGCCGTACTGGACGATCGCCGCGGGGTTTCCGGTCTGGTTGGTGAGGCCGACGTGGCCCGAGCCGGAGACGAACATGTCGAAGCCGTCCATGGCTTCCTGCATCTCCCGCATGAGGATCAGCCGCCGCCGCTGGCTCTGCACGTAGTCGAGGGCGCGCGTGTCCCGGCCCCGGCGGAAGCGCGTGCGGCGCCGCTGCTCGCGCGGCTCGAGGCCGTCCGGAACGGGCTCGGGCTCCTCTCCGTCCGGCGAGACGTAGAAGTCGAACGCGGCCGACGACTCCACGCCGAGGGAGTTCGAGCCCCCCTCCGGCACCGGGTTCATCTCCCGCAGCGTGGCCCCCATCGACTCGAGCTGGTCGAGGAACTCGCGAGGGGCTTCCTCGTCGAAGCCGATGCGGTAGTCGGCCAGGTCGGCGGCCGGGTCGAAACGGAACGGAGCGGTGAGCGACGCCGGATCGTTCTCGCTGGCGCCGTGGATCTCGTTGAAGACGAGCGCGCAGTCCTCGATCGTCCGGCACATCGGGCCGGCCTTGTCCATGCTCCAGGAGAGGACCATCCCGCCGAACCGGCTCACTCGACCGAACGTCGGGCGCAGCGCGCTCAGTCCGTTCCGTCGTGACGGGGAGACGATCGAGCCCTGCGTCTCGGTCCCGATGGCGAAGGCGACGGTGGCCGCGGCGGTCGCCGAGCCGGGGCCTGCCGACGAACCGCTCGACCCCTCCTCGACGTTCCACGGGTTGCGGGTGCGGCCCCGGTACCACTGGTCACCCGAGGCGAACTCCCCGGTGGCCAGCTTGGCGATCAGCACGGCGCCCGCCTCGCGCAGCCGCACCACCACGTCGGCGTCCTGCTCGACGATCTGATCCTGGAAGTCCGCGGAGCCCCACGTCGTGCGGGTGCCCGTCACGGTGAAGAGGTCCTTCACGCCGTACGGAATCCCGTGCAGCGGGCTCCGGGGCCCTCCGCTGCGGAGGTCCGCGTCCGCCTGCTGCGCCTCTTCCATCGCCCGACCCTCGAGGATCGACACCGCGCAGAGGAGCACCGGGTCGTATCGCTTCATCCGCTCCAGATAGAGCTCGGTGAGCTCCACCGAAGAGATGTGTCGCCCCTGGATCAGAGCGGCGAGGCGTGCCACCGGAAGAAAGGCGATGTCGTCGGGGTCGCCGGGGACCCTTCCCTCCCACGGGGCGATCGGGATGTCGTGACGCGCGAAGGGATCCACGCCGGACTCGTGCCAGCGCCGGTACAGGGCGCCCGTGCCGCCGGGGTACGCCTGGTACACCAGAGCCGGGTGC
The DNA here is from genome assembly GCA_937982605.1 of uncultured Gemmatimonadales bacterium. Lineage (GTDB taxonomy): Bacteria > Gemmatimonadota > Gemmatimonadetes > Longimicrobiales > Gaopeijiaceae > UBA2589. Next base: position 9,065 of record CALJLC010000262.1, read on the forward strand.
TCGCCGTTCTTCAGCGGGACCGGGGGGGGGGCGTCCTCCGACTCCTGCGCCAGGGCCGCCAGGAAGTCCGGATCGTCCTGCAGCGCGGGGCGCTCCGCGAAGAGCGTGTCGGGCCGGATCGCGCCGGCGGTCACGGCCAGGGCCGCGGCGCGCAGGAAGTCGCGGCGCTCGAGGCCCCGGAGCCCGTCGAGGACCCCCCGTTCTTCACGGTTCACACGCATCTGCACTCCTCCGTCCGATGTCAGCCGCTGAGGATGCCGGCGGCGGTGCCGCCGGGCAAGCGGCCCGGGCGCCTCGCTCGGAGCTCCGCCGAAACCGCCCGCCCCCCTTCCCCGGGAGACGCCTCAGAGCCCGTCGGCGTTGAGGATGAGACGATGGAAGAACCGGATGCTCGCCAGGTAGCTCTCGACGTCGATGCGTTCGTCGGTTCCGTGGAACCGCGTCATCGCGTCCTCCTCGAAGCGCGCGGGCAGGAAGCGGAAGACGTTCTCCGAGCGGCCGCTGTAGTACTTGGCGTCGGTTCCTCCCACGACCAGCCAGGGAGCCACGACGATCTCCCGGTCGGGGTTCGTCTCGCGGATGGTCCGTGCCACGAGCGCGAAGGCGGCCCCGTCCGGGTCGGAGACGGGCGACGGCGGCTGCGCGTCCTCACCCGAGATCTCCACGCGAACGCGCGGGTCGTCCACGATCTCCCGCACGCGCGCGAGCACGCTCTCCGGCGTTTCACCCGGCACGATGCGGTGGTTGACGACGGCGCGTGCCACGATGGGAAGGACGTTGGCCTTCACGCCCCCCTCGATGATGGTCGGCGCGGTCGTCGTCCGCAGCATGGCCGCGGATGTCGGGTCCGCCGCGAGCATCCGCTCGAGCAACGGCTCGAAGAGCCAGAGGTTCGCGAAGACCATCCGCCCGGAGAGAGGCATGTGCGGCGCGAGCGCGGCGAACATGTCTCGCGAGGCGCCCTCGAGGCTGGCCGGAAACGGCGACTCCTGCAGGCGTGTGATCGCCTCCGCCAGAACCCCGATGTTCGTCTCGGCCGGGGGCATGGACGAATGCCCTCCCGGTCCTTCGACGACGAGCTCGAGGCTGACGTACCCCTTCTCCGCGATCCCGATCAGGGCGACCAGCTCGTCGACACCGGGCACGAGGCCATCCGCGAGCGTCCCTCCCTCGTCGAGGACGAAGGCGTACGGCTCCGCGCCACGCGCCGAGAGGAGGGCGGCGATCGCCCCGGCGCCCCGCGGGCCACCGACCTCCTCGTCGTGCCCGAACGCCAGGTGGATCGTCCGACGCGGTCGGTAGCCCTCACCCAGCAGGATCTCGACGGCCTCCAGGATCGACACGACGGAGACCTTGTCGTCCATCGTCCCCCGTCCCCAGACGTAGCCGTCGGCGACGACTCCCCCGAACGGGTCGTACGTCCAGTCCTCCTCCGTGCCGGGAATCACCGGAACGACGTCGAGGTGCCCCATGAGCACCACCGGATCGAGCTGCGGCTCGCTCCCCGCCCAGCTGTAGAGCAGGCTCAGGTCACCGACCACTTCCCGCTCGAGCGATGCGTGCACCCGGGGGTACGCGGAGGCGAGGTGGTCGTGCAGCTCCAGGAAGCGCGCGGTGTCCGTCTCTTCGACTCGCTCGAACGAGATCGTCGGGATCCGGATCGCCTCGGCGAAGCGGCGGACCGCCGCCTCGGAGTCGAAGAGGATCGGAGGCGCGGGCTCGGCCGAGACCGGCTCCGCGGATAGGCGAAGCCCGTTGAAGAGCACCACCGCGGCCAGTACGAAGAACGCCGCGAGCAGGACGAGGAGGGCTTTCTTCATCGGCTCGGGAGGGTCCTCATGTCAGGAGCGTGACCTCGGCGGCCAGGCCGGGTCCGAACGCGAGCGCCACACACGGGCCCGGGGCCCGCTCGCGCTGAAGCCGGTCGACGATGAACAGGACGGTCGGAGAGGACATGTTGCCGTGCGTGGCGAGGACGTCCCAGGACACCTGCGTGGCTTCGCGCTCCAGACCCAGCGCGCGCTCCACCGCGCTCAGGATGCGCGGACCGCCCGGGTGCACCGCCCACGAGCCGACACGCTCGACGTCGAGCCCGTAGTCGGCGAGCCAGTCGTCGAGCCACTCGGCGAGCCGCTCCTCGATCAGCTCCGGCACGCGTGGTGAGAGCGTCATGCGGAAGCCGTGGTCCCCGATCTGCCACGACATGGCGTCCGCCGAGTCGGCCATCAGGAGCGTCCCGGTCCCCCGGACCCGCCAGCGTCCTCCGGGCTCCGGCTCGAGCCCGTCCGCGCTCGGGTCCGCGCGTCCCACCACTGCCGCCGCCCCGTCGGCGAAGAGGGAGTTCGCCACGAGCATGTCCGGGTCCCACCCGTACGCGAAGTGGAGCGAGCATAGCTCCACGGCGCACACGAGCGGCACCGCCGCGGGATCCTGGAGCGCGTACGATCGGGCGACCCGCAGTCCGTTGAGCGCTCCGTGGCAGCCCATGAAGCCGACGTGCGTGCGCTCGGTGGCCGGATCGAGCCCGAGCCCTTCGACGAGCGCCGAGTCCACGCCCGGCGAGACGAAACCGGTACACGACACGGTGACCAGATGCGTAACCTCGTCTCCCCGTACTCCGCCGGTCCGGAGCGCCGCGGAGGCGGCCTCCAGCGCCAGACCCGGGGCGTGGCGGGCGTACGCCGCCATGCGGGCGGACGTCGTCGGGCCACGATCGTCGTCCCCCGCGGCCCGGCCGTAGAAGCGCTGCCGGGTCTCGATCGGCCCCTCGGACGCGTCGAAGACGACGCTGTGCCGGCGGTCGATTCGCGAGCGTCGGTACAGCGCCCGGAGCGTCCGCGCCCGCTTCGGATCGATGCTGCAGAACGTGGTGTGGAGATCCACCGCGTCGTCCTGCGTCATCGCGTGTGCCGGGAGCGCGGTGCCGAGGCCGTGGAGCCGGAGCGTCATCGCGGCACCTGTCGGGTGGCGCGCACGAGCGGGGCGGCGAGCGCGGGCGCCCGGCTCAGCACGGCGACCGCCGCGCGCACGAGTCGCTCCCGCCGGAGTCCCTCGGCGAGCGCGCGGCAGAGAAGCTGTCCGCGCCCCACCGCCCGGGCGTGCTCTCGCGTCCAGGCCTCGGCGATGGCATCGGACCAGCCGTCGACCGCGGCGACCGCGAAGGGGCGGACCGCGACCGCCGAGCCGACCGCCCAGCCGATTCCCTCGCCCGTGAAGGGTTCGACGTATCCCGCGGCGTCGCCGATGCGCAGCACGCCGTCCTGACCCAGCAGGGCGCGTCGTCGCGTGAGCGACGGCGGAGCTCGGCACAGCACACGGCTGCACTCCACTCACACCGATACATCGCGTATGCCGACGTCTGCCTGGACGGCTCCGAGCGGGCCCCGCTCCGCCACCACGTCCGGAGCGAGCGCGGCGGCCACGTTGACGGAACCGTCCTCCGTCCGGACGAGGCCGACGTAGCCGTCCCGGCCGGCGACCATCCGGAGGACGCCCCGCGGCAGTGACGGATCGTCCCGGAGGAGCCCGCCCAGGCCGATCCGCGCCTCCGGGGCCACCCGAAGCTCCCCTGCCCCCGGGGGCGCACCGCGTCGCGGGTCGGTGGCGCGCCGTCGGGGGGCGATCCCCCGGAGGCCGGCCGCGTCCACGACGACGCGGGCGCGCAGAGCCCCGGCGGACGTCTCGAGGCTCACGCCTCCGGCCCGGCCCCGCTCCGGGGCGACGGAGCGGACGGCGACCCGGTCCCGAAACGTCACTCCCGCCTCCACGGCGGCGTCGACGAGGCCCGAGTCGAGACGGGCGCGGGTGAGGGCCCACTGGCCTTCCAGGGCGATCTCGGCGGCGGCCGTGCCCGCCCGCAGCTCCAGCACGCCGAGCTCGACCGGTCCGAGTCGGCGCACGACGTCCTCGAGGCCCTCGCGGCGCAGGCGCTCACGGGCCCCCGGACCGACGCACGCGCCGCAGACCTTCCGGCGGGGAAAGCGCTGCCCGTCGACGAGGAGCACGCGCAGACCCTCGCGAGCCAGCCCGCGGGCCGCGACCGAGCCGGCGGGTCCCGCGCCGACGACGACGACGTCCCAGGCGGGCCTCACGCGGCCCGCCAGCGCAGGAGGAGCCGCTGCGGCCAGCCGCGCGTCACCTCGGCGCCGACCAGTCCCGCGTCGACGCACAGCCGGCCGGCCTCGGCGAGCGTGAAGGCGGCCCGCACGGACCGCAGCCCGTCGGTCCGTGCCACGTCCGAGCGCGTCAGCGTGTGCAGGCCGAGCCACGCGAGGGCGTACCCCCGCCGCGTGCGCCGCAGGTCCTGCACGAGCAGGCTCTCGACGGCTGCATCGGACAGGCGGCGGAGCAGCGCCACGGCGTCGTCTCGCTCGAGGTGGTGGAGGAAGAGGTTGCACGAGACGACGTCGAATCGCCCCGGGAGCGGATCGCGCAGCACGTCCAGTCGGTGAGTCACGACACGACCCCGCCCGGCGGCCCGCAGCGCGACGGGGCTGAGGTCGCACTCGTGGAGCTCGACCGGCACGCGCCGG
>CALJLC010000263.1 GCA_937982605.1 uncultured Gemmatimonadales bacterium
CTGGCTCGGTCAGCGCGGGCGTCCGGCGCCCCTGCTCACGCGCACCCTCCTCTTCCTCGGCGAAGGCTCGGAGGCCGCCCTCTCGATCCTCCCCATCGCGGGAGGCAAGGCGTTTCGGGCCTGGGACAAGGAGACCGGAAACGTCGTGTGGGAGACCGGGCTGGCCGCCGGGACGTCGGGCGCGCCGATGACCTACCTCGCCGCAGGACGGCAGTTCGTCGTCGTCGCCATCGGCGACGCGGAGACGACCGGGCGTCTGGTGGCGCTGGCACTCCCCCGCGGGGGGTCCTGAGGTCGCTCCGCTCCGCGCGGACGCGGGGCCGACGCCCGAGCCGCGGTCTCAGACCGCGGCGCCGATCTCCACGTCGACGAGCGCTTCGGTGACGTCCGGGGTGAACCAGGCGCCGACGTGCTCGCGGAGCACCGACGCCGCCTCCTGAGGCGTGCGCGCGTCGCGGTAGGCCCGCTTCTCGACCAGGCCGGTCCACGCCTCCGCGATCCCCACGATCTGGCCGCCGAGCGTGATCTCTCCCGCGCGCTTGCCGTCGGGGTAGCCCGACCCGTCGAGGCGCTCGTGGTGCTCGCGCACGTAGTCGATCACGGAGCCGAGGTGTTCCATCGGGCTCAGGATCGAGGCACCCACCGCGGGATGGGCCCGCACGAGCCGCTCCTCCTCGTCCGACAGCCGGGTCGGCTTGTCGAGCAGGCCGTCGGGGATCCCGATCATGCCGATGTCGTGCAGCAGCCCGGCGGTCCAGATCGACTCGACCTGCTCGGCGTTCAGGCCGAGCTTCCGGGCCACCCCCGCGGAGATCTCGGCCACGGCGGTGCTGTGGCCCCGGAAGTGGGGGCTGCGCGCGTCCATGGCGTTGGCCAGGGAGGTCAGGCTGCCGAGCGTCACCTCGCGGATGGCGGCGGCGTTGCGCTCGATCGACCCGCGCATCCACTGCACCATGGCACGGTGGTGATGCTGCGCCGCGCGACGGAGGTATCGACCCTGCACCTCCCGGCCGAGGTCGTCGAGCTTCACCGGCTTGAGCACCACCCGCTCGCCGTCTCCGTCGCCCGGAGCGGGCCGCTGCGAAGCGGAGGAGAGCAGGATCACCACAACGTCCGGATCGAGCGCGCGCGCCACCCGGGCGATCGCGCGGCCGGAGGTCCGCGGCATGGCGTCCGCGCAGATGAGCACGTGGGGCGGGTGGGCCCGGAGATGATCGATCGCGGACTCCCCGTCCCCGAAGGCCCGCACGCGGTGGCCGAGGGTCGTGAAGTACGTCGCGATCCGCTCCCGCGAGCCCGCCTCTTCGTCGACGACGACGATCTGCACGTCGGGCGGCTCCGGGATCTCGAAGCCGAAGACGAGGTCGCGGAGGTCGCTCACGGACGCGTACGTCTCCGGACGGGCCACGCGCGCCGGTGCATCGGAGGAGAATCGGATCATCGATCACTCGGAAGGAGGGGGGTCTGCCTCGAAGTATCGGCGCCGCTCCCACCGTGCTGAAACGCCCGCGCCGGGCCCCTCGCCAGCCGGAGGAACGGGCGCTACCATGGCGCCTCCCGACCCGCCCGTGGACGTCCGTCCGGAGTCCACGCAGCCTGCGACCCTCGAGAGGAGTAACCCGTGAAGCAGCTGACCCGGACCCTCGCCGCCGCGCTCGCCCTCTTCCTCGCCGGCGCGTTCGTCGGACCCCAGGTCGCGTCGGCACAGGAGTCGGTCATCGACTACCGGAAGTCCCTCATGAACGCCTTCCGGACACACATGGGCGGGGTGTCGGCCGCGCTGTCGGACGCGGCTCCGGTCGGCCACGCCGAGCACCACGCGGTGGCGTTCGAACGGATGGCACAGGCGCTGGCCAACGTCTTCCCCGAGGGCTCGATGGGAGAGAACTCGAGGGCGCTCCCGGCCATTTGGCAGAACCGCGACGACTTCCTGAACAAGGTCACCGCCATCCAGAGCGCGACCGCCCGGCTCGTGACGGCCTCTCGCAGCGGCGACGCCGAGCAGATCGGCACGGCGCTGCAAGCGGTGCGCGGCACGTGCGCGGGTTGCCACAACCCGTACCGCGGCCCCGCGAACTGAAGACACCCCCGACGGCCGGCCCGCCCGGAGGGCCGGCCGCTCGGTTACCCGCCCTCAGCCGCCGGCGTCGGGGACTATGGCCACGATCCGGAGCGGGCCCCCGCTCCCCCCCTCGATCTTCATCGGTAGGGCCACGACGAAGGCACCCCGCTCGGGGAGCGCCTCGAGTCCGGCGACGTTCTCGAATCCGGGGACGTCCGCGGAGTAGAGCGCCACGTGGGCGGCGAAGTCGGACGACTGCCCGTAGTCGATGCTGGGCGTGTCGATTCCGACGGCGGCCACGACCCGTTCGGCCACGAGCCACGCGGCGGCCTCCGGGGCGAGACCGGGGAAGTGCAGCTCTGGGACGGCGTCGGGCCCGGTCCGGTCGGTGCCCAGGTAGGCGGCGCGATCCGTCCACCGGGCACCCCAACCCGTGCGCAGGAGCACGATCGCGCCTTCGGGGATCCCCCCGTGACGGCTCTCCCATCCCTCCAGGTCCGCCACGGTGACGCGGTAGTCCGGGTGGGCGCGCGTCGACACGTCGACCACCGCCGCCGGCCCGATCAGGGACGAAAGGGGGATTCGATCCGTCGTGAGTCGCCCCTCGGCGAAGTGGATCGGCGCGTCGAGGTGCGTGCCGCCGTGCTCCGCGGTCGCCAGGTCGTACGACGCGTAGAACCAGCCCCCCTCGGTGCGTCCGTACGCCAGCTCGTTCAGGCGGAAGCCCGCGGTGTCCGTCGGCCAGTAGATCGTCGAGGGGCCGTAGCCGTGCGTCAGGTCGACCCACCGCCCGGCCGTGCCGTCGAAGACGCCCGTGAAGTCGGGCGGCGCCGGCGCCGTGCACCCGCTCGCGACGGTCAGGGCGAGGAGGATGCGGAGGCCCTGGCTCACGACCGGCCCCGCGGCTCGCCGCCTTCCCCCTCCGCGGTCGAGCTCTCGGCCAGGCGCTCGAGCGTCTGGTTCATCATGTGGCGGAGCTTCTCCTCCACGGCGCGCGCCTTCGCCTTCGCCTTGGCCGGCTCGAGCTGTCCGACCGCGACCATGTGGCACGTCGTGTAGAACTCCCGGATGAGCGACAGCAGCTCGAGGATCTGCCTGCGCAGGACGGGATCGCTACGTCGCTCCTCCCCGTTCGGTGGCAACGGCCTCTCGGCCGACTCGTTCGTCACCTGGCTCACTCCGGATGGTCTCGAGGGCAGCGGCGGAAGGTAGCGAGGGAGCGCCCGGCCGCCACGTCCCCGCGGGCCGTCCTCGCGGCTCCGTGGTCCCTCCGGCGCCGGAACCTCGCCTCCCGGGGTGAAGGACCCGCAACGGCAACGGAGGACGATATGATGCGACCCCACACCCCCTCTTCGCTTCCAAGCACCCGGCCCGACGGCCGACCATGGAGGAGCCTCGGGTTCGTCCTGGGGCTCGCCGCGGTGGCGGTCGGATGCGGCAACGACGCCGATCCGACGCAACCGCCGGCCACGGCCTCCGTGACCGTGTCGTCACCGATCGGGTCGCGCATCGCGGCCAACCGATCGGTGCAGCTCTCCGCCGTGGCGGAGGACGCGAGCGGCAACGCGCTCTCCGGTCGCTCGTGGACGTGGAGCTCCTCGGCGCCGTCGATCGCCGGCGTCGACGACTCGGGCACGCTCCAGGCGCTCGGCGCCGGATTCACGACCGTCTCGGCCACCGCCGACGGCGTGTCCGGCCAGCTCGCGATGGAGGTCGTGGCGGTGAACCTCGACGCCATCTCGGCGCTGCTGGACGATCCGTGGACCGGAGCGATCGTCTCGGCGCTCACCGATCCGGCGGAAGCGACGGTCCAGGCGGCGCTCGCCGAGTGCGATGCGGCGCTCGGCGTCGGTGACGTCGACGCGCTCGAAGCCTGCCTCGACGCCGCCGCGGTCGCCACGTCCGGCGACCCGACCGACCAGGTGCTGCTCGCGTTCGTCGGCCTGATCGCGAACCGCTCGCAGCAGCACGTCCAACTCCAGATCCTCTGAGGGAGGACCCGATCATGACGAAGAAGAACTCGACACTCGCGGCGTTCGCGCTCGCGCTGACCGTCTCGATCCCGTCCGGCGCCGAGGCCCGCCAGAGCTTCGCGGCGTGCTACGTGCCCGAAGTCGGGGCGATGTACCTGATCCAGCGCGACGGGCTGCCGTCCGCGTGCATGGGCAACGACCACGTTCAGGTGTCGTGGAACGACAGCGTGCCGGGGGCGTTGAGCCACGGCGCGCTCGAGGGGCTGACGGCCGACGATCACCCCCTGTACCTCCTCGTGGACGGCGTGCGAAACGCGGAGAACGGCTTCGCGGTGACCGGCACCTTCGGGGGTGGCGGGGCCATTCCCGTGGAGGGTGCCGGCGCGCGCGTCCTGTGGTACCCGGAGAAGGCCGCCTTCCGCGCCGGTTCCGTCGACGCCGAGCAGTGGGATGCGGCGAACATCGGCGACTACTCGGTGGCCCTCGGCCTCGACGTACAAGCCTCGGCCACCTACACCGTGGCGCTCGGTCGGGAGGCGATCGCCGAGACCTTCGGCTCGGTGGCCATCGGCAACCTGGTCACGGCCTCCGGAAACAACACGCTCGCCACCAACGTGGGCACGCGCGCCGAAGGCAACGCGAGCACCGCCATGGGCCACACGACCGTCGCATCCGGATTCGGCAGCCTCTCTGCGGGCGAGCAGACCAGCGCGGAGGGCCGCAATGCGGTCTCGGTCGGGAGGGAGACGATCGCTCAGCCCACCAACTCGCTCGCGCTGGGGCGCTGGAACAGCGGGACCGGCAGCACGACGGCGTGGATCGACACCGATCCGCTCCTCATGGCCGGGAACGGGGACAGCGACGCCAGCCGCTCGAACGCGATGACGTTGTACAAGAACGGGAATCTCACGATCGCCGGCACGCTCACCGAGAGCTCGGACGTGCGCCTGAAGGAAGGCGTCGAGGCGCTGGGGCCGGTGCTCGCCGCGCTGAACGCGATCGAGCCCGTGCGCTACCGGTTCCGCGAAGGGACGGGCCACCCCTCGGACGACCAGATCGGCCTGATCGCTCAGGAGGTCGAGGCGGCCTTCCCCGAGCTGGTGACCCGGGACGCGGAGGGGTATCTCAGCGTCGCGTACCCCAAGCTCTCGGCCGTCCTGCTCGGCGGACTCCAGGAGCAGCAGGTCGAGATCGAGCGTCAGCGCGAGGAGATCGCCGCGCTCTCCGACCGCATCGACCGACTCACCCGCGCGCTCGACGCGCTCGTGGAGCTGCGACCCTCGAGCTGAGCCACGAGCGTCGAGCCACGTCGCAGGCTCGCGGACGGCGGGCCGTCACTCCGGTGGCGGCCCGCCCCCGTCGGAGCTCAGCCGTCGAAGGCCTCCAGGACGCCGAGCGCGTAGTCGATGTCGGCCTCGGTGTGGTCCGCGTTGACCTGCGCCCGAATCTCCTCGTCTCCCCGCGGCACGACCGGGTAGGCCAGACCCGTGACCAGCACGCCGTGTTCGTAGAGGTGGCGAACCATGGCGTGGGTCCTCGCGGTGTCACGGATCATCAGCGGGACGACCGGATGCTCGCCGGGGATCGTCTCGATCCCGATTCGGCCGAGTCCATCCTCGAAGCGCTTCGTGAGGCCCCGGAGCCGCTCGAGGAGCCGGACCCCCTCCGGGCTGTTCACGATCCGCAACGACGCGCGTGCCGCCTCCGCCTCACCGACCGTGATCGGGTTGGAGTAGATGTACATCATCGACGACTCGCGCAGGAAGCGGATGGTGGCGTCGTTGGCGACGACGTAACCGCCGTTCACGCCGAATGCCTTCCCGAGCGTGCCGACGAGCACGTCGGCGGGCCCGGACGCGGTGTGCTCCTCGACCCCGCGGCCCGTCCGCCCGAAGGCGCCCACCCCGTGCGAGTCGTCGACGACGCTCACCGCGTTCTCCTCGTACCCGTCATCGTGCTTCGCGCACAGCGCGAGCACCTCGTCGAGCGGCGCGTGGTCGCCCCGCATCGAGAAGATCCCGTCGGTGACGACGAGCGCGCGCTTCGCCTTGCCCTTCCACTCCTCCAGCGCGGCATCGAGCTGAGCCATGTCGTTGTGCGCGTAGATCGCCTTGCCGGCCGGCCGGGACAGGCGCATGGCGTTGATGATGCAGTTGTGGTTGAGCTCGTCGGAGATCAGCACGGTCTCGGGGGTCACCAGCGGCGTGATCGTCGAGACGACCGTGGCGTACGCCGACGAGAAGATCATCCCGGCCTCGCGTCCGTGGAACGCGGCGAGCTCCCGCTCCAGCGCCACGTGCGCGGCGTAGCTCCCCGAGATGAAGCGGACCGCGCCCGGCCCGGCGCCGAACGCCGCGGTCGCCTTCTCCTCGGCCTCCATGACCTCCGGCCGCAGGCCCATCCCCAGGTAGGAGTTCGAGTTCATGCGGATGAACTCCTTGTCTCCCTCCCCCTCGAGCAGGAACCGCGGGCCCCGGTCTCCCTCCGCTCGGCGCACGCCGACGACGACGGTCTCCGCTCCCTTGGCGGTTCCGGCCTCCTCGAGCGCGGCGACGTGATCGTGCAGGACGGTGGTCAGGCGGTCCATCGGCATGGGTGACGTTCCTTCGGTTTCGTTTCGTGGGGAGGACCGCCCGAGGGCGGCCCCGGAGTCAGTCGCCGCGGAGGTGGTCGAGCATGTCGGCCGTCATCGACTCGGCGTCGTAGGAGGGGTTCCAGCCCCACTCCTCCCGGGCGGCGGAGTCGTCGATCCGGTCGGGCCACGAGTCGGCGATCGCCTGGCGGACGGGGTCGACGTCGTAGTCGATGGCGAAGCCCGGCATGTGCTCGCGGATGATCTCGGTGAGTCCCGCGGGCGTGAGCTGCATCGCGGTGACGTTGAACGCGTTGCGATGCACGAGCCGAGCCGGGTCCGCCTCCATGATCCGGAGCAGGGCGTCGACGGCGTCGGGCATGTACATCATGTCGAGCTGTGTCTGGGCGGAGAGGAAGCAGGTGTAGCGTCCGTGCTCGATCGCCTGATAGAAGATGTCCACCGCCCAGTCGGTGGTGCCCCCTCCCGGCGGCGCCCCGTACGAGATCAGACCCGGGAAGCGCACGCCGCGCGTGTCGACCCCGAAGCGGGTGTGGTAGTAGTCGCACAGGAGCTCGCCGGCCACCTTCGTGATCCCGTAGATCGTGGCCGGCCGCATGATCGTGTCCTGGGGCGTGGGGTCCTTCGGCGTGTCCGGGCCGAAGGCGCCGATCGAGCTCGGGGTGAAGACCGCGCAGCCCTGCTCCCGGGCCACCTCGAGGACCGCCTCCAGGCTGCTCATGTTCACGTGCCACGCCAGGCGCGGATCGCGCTCCCCGATCGCCGACAGGATCGCGGCGAGGTGATAGACCGTGTCGGCGTCGTGCCGCATCACGGCCTGTCCGACCGCCTTGGCGTCGGTGGCGTCGAGGACCTGGAAGGGGCCGGCCTCGGTCACCTCCGGTCCGAGGTGACGCACGTCGGTGGCCATCACCGAGGAAGCCCCGTACTCCTCGCGGAGGCGGGGCACGAGCCAGGAGCCGATCTGACCTCCGGCGCCGGTCACGAGAATGCGCTTCACCTGGTGCGTCGTCTCCGGATGGGCGTGGGCGTTCGCGGCGCGGGAATGTACAAGGGAAGCCCGGATCGGGCAGCGCGACGGTCCCGGGTGCGCCGAGGCCGTTCCCACCGCACCGAATCGCCCTGTCCGGACGCGCCCGGGGCGGTTACGGTAGCGGCCTCGCCACCCGTGCGACTCCGGCACGGTACGCCGACCCCCGAAGCTCCCGAACCGTCATGACCCCACTCGTCCGCGCCGCCTGCTCGTCCGCGCTCGTCCCGGTCCTCACGCTCCTGGTCGTCGCGAGCCCCGTCGACGCGCAGAGCCCGACGGCGCTGCAGGCGCAGGTCGACGAGCTCGCCGCCGAGATCAACGACCGGGTCGTCGAGTGGCGGCGGGACATCCACGCCAATCCCGAGCTGGGGATGCAGGAGTTCCGCACCGCCGCGCTCGTGGCCGAACACCTGCGATCCCTCGGGATCGCCGTGACCACCGAGGTCGGCGGCACCGGCGTCGTGGGGGTCCTGGAAGGCGGCCGGGCCGGCCCCGTGGTGGCGCTGCGGGCCGACATGGACGGGCTTCCGGTCACCGAGCTGGCCGACGTGCCGTTCGCGTCGAAGGTGACGGCGCAGTGGCAGGGTCGCGAGGTGGGGGTGATGCACGCGTGCGGGCACGACAACCACGTCGCGATCCTCATGGGCGTGGCGTCGATCCTGGCCGAGATGCGCGACGACCTCCCCGGCACGGTGAAGTTCCTCTTCCAGCCGGCCGAGGAGGGACCCGGCGGCGCGGAGCCGATGATCGCCGACGGCGCCATGGAGAACCCGGACGTCGACGCCGTCTTCGGTCTGCACGTCTTCCCGATGCCGGTGGGAACGATCGCCTACCGGAGCGGGGGGATGCTGGCCAGCTCCGACGGCCTGCGCATCGTCGTGCGCGGCGTCCAGACGCACGGCGCCATGCCGTGGGGCGGCGTCGACCCGATCGTGACCGCGTCCCAGATCGTCATGGGACTCCAGCAGATCGTGAGCCGCCAGGTCGACCTCACCGACTCCCCGGCGATCGTCACCGTCGGACAGATCGAGGGCGGAAACCGGGGCAACATCATCCCGGACACGGTGCTCATGGTCGGCACGATCCGGACGCTGAACCCCGACACCCGGACCGACGTCCACGAGCGCGTGCGGCGCATCGCGGAGAACATCGCCGAGGCCAACGGGGCGGAGGCGGAGGTGACGATCGGGCTCGGCTATCCGGTCACGGTCAACGACCCCGCGCTCACCGAGCGGATGGTGCCTTCCCTGCGTCGCGTCGCCGGAAGCGGCGTGCAGGTCATGCCCCCGACGCTCGGCGCGGAGGACTTCTCGTACTTCGCGGAGGAGGCCCCCGGCTTCTTCATCGGTCTCGGGATCGGCGCCGACGATCCGGCGCTCGTGCACCCCAACCATTCGCCGTACTTCTACGCGGACGAGCGCGCGCTGCCGATCGGCGTGCGCGCGCTGGCCAGCCTGGCGGTGGACTACCTGAGCGGCACGCCGGTCTCCGACGATCGCTGAGGCGGCGGGCGACCCCAGGGGGCGGCCACGCCCGCGGCGGCTGGCACAAAGCCTGCTCGAAACTCGTCGGTGACCGCGAGTTCCACTCACCATCCACCGTCGAGGACAGCATGCCGTCGAAGCACGCACTCGTGCTGGGCGCCGCCGCGCTCCTGAGTTCGATCGCCACCACCGACCTGGCCGGCCAGGCCAGCTTCACGCCCAGCTACAACGCCCCCTACCGCGCCTTCGGCTCCCACGAATTCGGGTTCACGCTCAGCTTCCCCGACCGGGCGGACTTCGGCCTCGAGGGTCAGTACCGCTTCGGAAGCGGGCGCTACGACATCGGCCTGCGCGCCGGCCTCGTCGACTACGACGGAGGCTCCGACGCCGTTCTGGGCGTCGAGGGACGCTGGCGGGTGATCGACCACAACCAGGTCGACTTCCCTCTGGACGGCGCGGTGGTGCTCGGGATCGGAACGCTCGAGGGCGACGTGTGGACCCTGCCGATGGCCGGTCTGTCGCTCGGGCGTCGCGTCGAGCTCGAGGATTTCGAGTTCGTGGCGTACGGTCAGCCCACGCTCTTCATCTTCACCGGAAACGGGGACACCAACCTCGACTTCGGCTTCGGGTTCGGGATCGACTTCAAGGTCGGCCAGGCGCTCGACCTGCGGACGAGCGTGGGCGCCTTCGACGGCCCCGAAGGGATCGCCTTCAGCCTGGTGTGGGTGCGCTAACACCTTTACGCACAATACTTTAGAGCCAGACACCGCGCGGGCCCGGAGAAACGCTCCGGGCCCGCGTTACGTTTTCGGCGCTCGTACCGTCTTGAGTTCGGAGGCACACGCCCCCCGGGCGAATCCGAACCCTGAGGAGGATTCCATGAAGACGGTGAACGATCTGCGGATCTGGCTCCTGGCGGCCGTCGTCGCGATGGCCGCGTGCGACGAGAGCGGGACCGATCCGGCATTCGACGATCCGAACAGCCAGGAGAGCCTGGAGCTCTCCGTTCTCGAAGACGAAGGGGCGTTCGACGCCGGCGTCACGCTGGCGAGCGTGGTCGCGGACGCCGAGTCCACGATGGGCAGGCCCGCGAACCCGGAGGCGATCGCGCTGCGGCTCGAGGCCGCCGCGTCCTTCGCCGAGGCCCGTCGCGCGCACCTGGCCGGCGACTTCCGCCGCGCGCTGGACCTGAGCCGGGCCGCCCGCCGGCTCGTCGCGCGCTCGCTCATCGCCACGGGTGGGCTGCCCTCGCTGGAGGATCTCGTCGAGCGGCTCGAGGACGTGATCCTCACGCTCGACGGCGAGGTCGTCGACGATCCGGACGCGGTCCGCGCCGAGCTCGAGGCGATCCTGGCCGAGGCGCAGGCCGCGCTCGACGCCGGCGACACCGTCGGGGCCGCGGCGTGGGCCATCCTCGGAGAGCAGCGGCTTCTGCTGCACCGTCGCCTCCACCGGGACGTGGGCGAGACCCGCGCCCGCTTCGAGGTCGCGGTGGCCCATGCGTCGGTCGCGCTGGCGGAGCGGCTCATCGACGAGCGGCGGGTGTCAGACGAGGTCACCGACGTCGCGCCCACGGACGTGGAACCCTCGGACGCGGCGTCCGACGTGCCCGAGCGTCGCAACCGCTGGCTGGCCCACGCCAAGCGCTGGCTGCACCGGGCGGAGATCCACCTCTCGAACGGTCATTGGGCCCGGGCGGTGCACGCGGCCTTCCACGCGCAGTGGTCGGCGCTCAAGGCCGTCGTCCTGCCGGGCGGGATCACGGAGACGGAGGTCGAGCTGCTGGTCGCCGTGTCGGGCGAGCTGCTCGAGCAGGCGAAGGCCGCGGTCGGCGACGCGCCGACGGACGCGCAGCTCCGGGTGCTGAACCGCGCCGAGGAGCTGTACGCGCTCGGCGTGCGGATGGTCGAAGAGGGTCGGCTCCGCGGCATCGCGCCGCTCTGGCGGTCGGCGTCGATGTCGGCCTGGCTGATGGCCTCGGCCGACGCGGGAGACCCGGAAGGCTGAGCGGGATCGGATCCGGGCGTCGGAACCCTGGGTGGTCCGGCGCCCGGGTCCGTACTTTGGACCCGGCGATGACTTCAGGCCTCACTGCCGTGACACGAGCGGAGCGCACCGACGCGCAGGTCGTACGCGACGTCCTGTCGGGAGACCGGGACGCGTATCGGCTGCTCGTGCGCCGATACGGCGACACGCTGCACGCCCACGCGCTCCGCATGACGGGCTCGCACGACGAAGCGGCGGACCTGACGCAGAGGGCCTTCGTGAAGGGCTTCCGGAAGCTGCGGAGCTGTCGGGAGCCCGAGCGGGTCGGCGCCTGGCTCTTCCGGATCGTCTCGAACCTGTGCCGGGATCACCTGCGCAGCCGGAAGTCGGAGGTGTCGCTGACGCACGTCGGCGGGTACCTCCGGGCGGCGTCGGATCCGGAAGCCGACGCGGACGCCGCGGAGGTCCGGCGAAAGGTGTGGGCCGCGCTCGACACGCTCACGCCCGAACAGAAGGAGGCGTTCGTGCTCAAGCACGTCGAGGGGCGGTCGTACGAGGAGATCGCCGCGGTGACGGACGCCTCGGTGACATCACTCAGGATGAGAGTGCACCGCGCGCGCGACGCCCTGCGCGGTCTGCTCGAGGAGTACGCATGAAGGACGACATCCATCGACACCTCGACGGCGAGCTCGACGCCGAGGCGCTGGGGGCCGAGGGCCGGTCCGAAGTCGACGCCTGGGCACGCATGCTCGAGGCGTTCCGGGTCTCGGCGCCTCCGACGGGCTCGGCGCCCGCCTGGCTCGAGGAGCGGGTCATGTCCGAGATCGGCGCGCTGCCCACCGAGGGCCCGCTGCGGCGGGCGTGGCGGTGGCTGGTGCGTCCGGCGCCCGTGCGCGTCTCGCCCCTCGCCGCGGGCCTGGTGGCCGCGGGGCTGGCGCTCGTCGTCCTCCTGCCCGGCCGGGGCGCGCCCCCCGCGTCCGGCGTCGACGGAGTCCCCGTCGCGGGAGGGCCGACCGACGCCGCGGTCGTCTACGTCCAGTTCGTCCTCGAGGCGCCCGGCGCCACCACGGTCGCGGTGGCCGGCGACTTCAGCGACTGGGAGCCGAGCTTCATGCTCGACGACCCCGACGGCGACGGAGTGTGGACCGGGCGTGTGCCGGTCCGCCCCGGTGTGCACACGTACATGTTCCTCGTCGACGAGGCGCAGTGGCGCACCGACCCGAACGCGGATCGCTACCGAGACGACGGCTTCGGCAACCAGAACGCCGTCCTCGCCGTGGCCGCCGGGGTCTGAGGCGACCGTGCGCTCTTCCCCCGCTCCCTTCGCCGCCGGGCGCCGGCGGACTGGCGCGTGCCCGGTGGTTCGCGCCGGCACGGTGGCGTCTCGTCCCGCCGGCCTCTCCGGCCCGGCCGTGGCTATCGCGCTGGCGCTCCTCGCGCTGCCCGCGGGACCGTTGGCCGCCCAGCACGAAGTGACCTTCGAGGTCGGCGCCTCGCAGATCGGGCCACCGATCGGCATGGAGGGAGACGACGCCCGCTTCGCCCTGGTGGGCCTCCGGGCGTCGACGTACGGCTCGAGCGGGAGCGGCGCCTTCGGCGGCGTGCTGGTCGGTCAGACCCTCGACGGAGCGGCCGGAGGCAGCTTCCTGTCCGGCATCGTCGAAGGCTCGCTCGTCGATCGCTGGTCCGGCGGCTGGAGCGGCCGACTCGAGGCGCGCGTGCTCGGCTACGGCGCCCAGAGCCCCTGGCCGTACCGGTCGTACGCCATCGAGGGTGGTCCGTCGCTTCGGATGCGCACGTCGAACCTCGGGCTCGAGGTGGACGGCGTCTTCGGCGCGGGACGCTCGCGCCTCGAGGTCGCCTTTCCGTCGCTCGGCGTGGCTCGGGTCTTCGAGACCGATCTCTGGCGATACGGGGCCGCGGCGGAGCTCACGGTGGGCCCGCTCGACCACAACGTGGCGCTGGCCGGAGGCGTGCACCGCACTCCGGCCGGGGACTACGCCAACGTCGGCGGCCGGCTTTCCCTGGCCGGTGGCTGGGGCGTGACCGAGCTGCGCGTCGACTGGTGGGACACGCCGACGTCGTCGGAAGTGGCCGCCGGCGTCGCCTTCGTCCTGGCGCTCGGCGACATCTGGAGCCTGCGCGGCTTCTTCGGCCGCACCGACCCGGACCCCCTCACCCTCGCGCAGCCCGGAAGCGGGAGCGGCGGCGCGCTGCTGGGTGCGAGCCTCGCCCCGACCTCGGCCTCCGAAGCGCGGGGGCGCGCGCTCCACCAGGTGCTGGAGTCCGGCACGGAGACGAGCGCGGTCCGCCTGCGCGTGCGCGCACCGGCGAGCGCCGGGAGCGTGGCGGTGCTCGGCGATTTCACCCTCTGGGAGCCGGTCGCGATGCGTCACGACGGCACCGACTGGGTCGTCGAGCTCGACGTCCCCGTCGGCACGCATCACTTCGGCTTCCTGCTC